>SOHZ01000033.1 GCA_004377365.1 Anaerolineales bacterium
GCTTGCAGACCGAATACGTAGATCTATATCAGATGCATTGCTGGGACGCCTCCACGCCCTTGGAAGAGACGCTGCGGACGTTGGATGACTTGGTGCGCGCTGGAAAGGTGCGCTACATCGGAGCATCCAATTACACCGCTTCCCAACTGACCCGAGCGATAATGCTCAGCGAGATGCACGGCTGGGCTCGTTTCGATTGCTTGCAGGCGGAGTATAGCCTGCTGGTGCGCAGCACGGAGTGGGAACTGTTGCCCCTCTGTCGCTCCGAGGGAATAGGGGTGATCTGCTGGTCGCCCCTGGCAGGGGGCTGGCTGACTGGCAAGTACCGGCGCGGCCAGCCGCCCCCACCTGACAGCCGCGTGGGCCGAGCGGATCGCTGGGATGATCTGCCGGAACAGCGCGAGAGCGAGCGTACCTGGCGGATAATAGATGCCTTGATTGAGATCAGCGAGGCGCGGGGCAAAACGCCGGCCCAGGTAGCTCTTAACTGGCTGCTGCAGCAGCCCGGCGTCACCGCCCCCATCTTGGGCGCCCGCACGCTGGCACAACTGGAAGAGAACCTGGGCAGCGTGGGCTGGGCACTCTCTGCCGACGAGATGGCTAAACTCAACGTTGCTAGCGATATCCCACTCCCCTCTCCCTATAACTTTATTGCAAGATACACCCGGAAGCGAGATGGGATTTGATGCTCACCAGGGCCCAAGAAGACCCCGCGCACCAATAAGGACTGAAGATGAAGAACTACATCCTCGCCCATGACCTGGGTACGACTGGCAACAAAGCCACACTTTACGATCAAGAGGGCGCTTTGGTGAGCAACGCCTTTTATGCTTACGAGACCGAGTATGCCCAAACCAGTTGGGCTGAACAAGATCCAGAGGATTGGTGGCAAGCCGTCTGCGCTTCGACCCATAAACTGCTAGGGCAAACTAAGGTTCGGGCCGACGAAGTCGCTTGTATTGTCTTCAGCGGGCAAATGATGGGCTGCGTCCCGTTGGACAAGGAGGCCAGGCCGCTCCGCAAAGCAATTATTTGGGCGGACCAACGTTCGGTGCAACAGGAACGTTGGGTGGGTGAGCGCATTTCCCCAGAAGAGGTTTATCGCATCACCGGACACCGTCTCAGTGCCTCGTACTCGCTAGGCAAGATACTCTGGCTACGCGATCATCAACCCGAGGTCTATCAAGCGGCCTACAAGTTTGTTCACGCCAAGGACGCCATCGTGGCCCGGCTGACGGGCGTCTTCGTCACCGACCCCTCGGATGCGTCGGGCATGAATCTGTACGATCTGGAAGGTGGCGCGTGGTCCGAGCGCATTATTGAGGCCACCGAACTGGACCCGGCTCAACTGCCCGAATTGCGCCAATCAATTGATATGGTGGGCAAAGTACTACCTGATGTTGCGGACAAAGTCGGCGTGGCGAGCGGGACCCCTGTTGTCATCGGGGGTGGGGACGGTGCGTGCGCTGCGGCCGGTGCAGGGGTGGTGAGTGAGGGCGCCGCATACAACTACATTGGCGCATCTTCCTGGATAGCGTTGGCGACTGAGAAGCCAATCTATGATCCTGATCACAAGACCTTCACCTTCGGGCACGTGGTGCCCGGTATGTTCATGCCCACTGGAACTATGCAGGCTGCAGGCGCTTCTTACCAATGGACCCGCGACCAGATATGCTCCGTCGAGGTACAGGCCGCTGAAACGCTCCGAGTCAGCCCGTATGAATTGATGAACCTTGAGGCAGAGAACTCACCTATCGGAGCTAATGGACTCATCTTCTTGCCTTATCTTTTAGGCGAGCGCAGTCCGCGCTGGAACCCGCGTGCGCGTGGAGCGTTCCTTGGGTTAACCATCCGGCACACGCGGGCGGATATGATACGCGCCGTATTGGAAGGCGTCACGATGAACTTGCGCGTGATTCTCGAAGCTTTCAAGTCGCAGGGCGCCCAGATTGAAGCCATGCGCCTCATCGGGGGTGGCGCCCGGGGGCGCTTCTGGAACCAGATGATGGCGAACGTATATGGCATGCCGGTGCACCGTCTGGCTATACTCGAAGAAGCAACCTCGATGGGGGCGGCGCTGACCGGTGGCGTTGGTGTGGGTTTGTACCCCAATTTTTCGATGATTGAGACGATGAATCAGGTGAGTGAGATCATCGAGCCTGATCCGGCTGCCCAGGCGATTTATGAGGGGATTTACCCTATCTTTGAGGCCGCGTATCAAGCATTGGTGCCCATTTATGACATGATCGCTGAGGCCACTTAAAGCTCCTGACGTAACTGCTCAGGGTATGTCTGAAAAGTGATCGGCTCACTCTCGGGATAGCT
>SOHZ01000318.1 GCA_004377365.1 Anaerolineales bacterium
CGAAATGATCCAAAATGGCAAGATGAATAGTCTCACCGGTTTCGTCGCGAAGCTGCGTCAGCACTGGTCGTGCGATTGTAAGCAAATCGATTGCCTTAAGGAATCTGGATGCCAGCCACACTATCTTGGATCCCAGAGCATAACGATTGTTTTCACGATCTTGAACAACATATCCCAGACTTTCTAGGGTGGTCAGGAACCGATAAGTTGTGCTCTTGTTCATCTTGAGGGCATTAGAAATTGAAACCAATTCTTTAGGGGAATCAGCATTAGCCAAGAATTCCAGGATAGCGAAAGCCTTATCGACCGACTTGTTTAGAATAGGAAGGTCGTGATCTTTATCCATAAAAAATAAAATTTCATGATTCTTTGAGATTGAAGCTGGGCCAGAAAACTTGTTTCATTATTCAAAACAACGCTTCAAACCTGATAAAAGTATAGCAACAGAATTATTTTATGTCAATACGTCTCTGAGATCTCTGTTATTGTTCAGCGAAATTGACACCACGTAAGTGTTCAGCGAAAATGTCACCCATGAACAAAAAAGTGACATTAAGCATGAACGAAATCAAAAGATTGGACATAATGCACAAGATTGAGAGCAAACAACTAACCAGCAAACAATCTGCTAAACAGTTGGGGTTATCCCTTCGTCAGGTACGGCGGATGATTGCCAGTTTTCGGGAACAGGGAGCGTTGGGTCTTGTGCATGGCAACCGGGGACGAGCAGCGAACAATCGCATACCGGAAGAGACCCGGGCTCAGGTCCTGGAACTGGCGGAGAAGGAGTATCGAGACTACAACGATAGTCATTTCACCGAAGAATTAGAAGAGAAATATGGTATAGAAATCTCTCGCTCGACCGTACGCCGCATCCGTCGGCAGGCAGGGTTGAGCAGTCCCCGCAAGCGCCGACCTCCACGCCATAGGAGGCGCAGGGAGCGCAGAGAGAAAGCCGGGATGCTTCTCCAAACAGATGGCAGCCGGCACGACTGGCTGGAAGGACGAGGCCAGTGGCTTACCCTGATCGCCTATATTGATGATGCCAACAATGAAGTACTAGGAGCCACCTTCCGGGACGAAGAAGATGCTGCCGGGTACTTCCTAGGATTGCAGGAGATTTGCATGAAGCGAGGTATTCCCGGAGCGATTTATGCTGATCGGCATACCATATTTCAAAGCCCGGTCAAAGCCACCATCGAACAGGAATTGAACGGCGAGCAGCCTAGAAGTCAATTGGGACGATTGCTGGACGAACTGGGAATTGAGTTGATCGTTGCCAGAAGCCCGCAGGCTAAAGGTCGCGTAGAGCGATTATGGGAGACACTTCAAGACCGGTTGGTGAAGGCATTACGTGAAGCGGGTGCTTCGGACCAGGAAGAAGCCAATCAAGTGTTGGAAAGCTACTTACCCAAACATAATCAGCGCTTCATGCACGAAGCGGCAGAACCAGGGACAACTTACGTGCCCTGGCCACAGGAGTACCAGATAAAGGATTTCTTTTGCTTCAAGCATACCCGCAGAGTGACAAACGACAACACTATCTCCTTCGACGGGCACCGACTGCAGATCCCACCTGGTCCCAAGCGACGAAGCTATGCGAGAGCAAAGGTGGATGTATTGCAGCACTTGGATGGGCAGCTGGAAGTGCGCTACCAAGGACAAAGCCTGGTCACTTTCAAGCAGGCTAGCGCTCATCCAGTACGAGTGAAGAAGTTTGAGCCTGCCCCTGGACAAGAAACACCCAAATCGGTGTTGGTACAAGAAGAACCAGCTAAGACACCCAAACCACGCACACCTTACAAACCAGCTGCCAACCACCCTTGGCGGCGTTATCCACAAAACAGGTAAAAGAGATGATGATATCGACTGGTGGACAATGAAAAAGACGAGCGAGATGGTTTGCACCAAACCCGCCCGCCTTCCGTTGGGTATTGTCGATTATACTAGGATGCTTGCATCTGTAAAGGTGACATTTCTGTTGAACAATTAAGGTGACAGATTCCCTGAACAATGACACAAGATTCCAGAACTATGACGCAAGATTCCAGAACTAAATCTCTTCTGGGGTAACGATTTTGAAAGGTGGCAGAAGCCTTTCCCATGGTATATTGATTGCGGGTAGAGAAGGTTGAATTGGTTTCTCCGGGCTTACCATCTCACCGAATCTATTTTGGTCTGTATGCAATATGGTGAGAAGCATTTGGCGGGGAAAATCTGATAATTAATGTGATTCCATTTATTAGAGATGTCTTTGAACTGTTCAAATTGCGGGTTTAATAATCCACCAGGAATGCGTTTCTGTGGTAAATGTGGTTCCC
>SOHZ01000471.1 GCA_004377365.1 Anaerolineales bacterium
CATTAAGAGGCATGACGGGTATCCTGGGTAAATTCAAACCAGGCTTGTGCGTCGAGATACATTCACATTTAGTTGAGATGGACCGGATCGTTTCATTCTTGAATACACTGAAGCTATTCGGTTACGAAACAAAGTACGTGGTGCCTCGTGCAATCGATCTTTTTGGTCGTGGGAGTGTGGAAGATGTAGAGACAAGAACAATTGATGATATAGTCAGTGAAAAGCGTAAGGAGTGTATTATGGCCTTCCTGAAGGCCGATTAAGTAGAGAATTTGTGCCAATGAGTAAAGTGGTTCGTATTGCAGCATTGTTCTCTCACCCTATCCAGTATTTTGCTCCGCTCTTTCGGGCCTTGGCTTCCCGACCGGATGTGGATTTGACAACCTATCTCTGCTCTCGTCAGGGTTTGGAAGAGTATGTAGACCCCGGTTTTGGCAAAGCCGTGAGTTGGGACATTCCTTTGCTAGAGGGATATCGTTACAAATTCTTGCCCAATTTGCGGCGTGGTCAGGGAGCGCGGGGCTTTTTCTCTCTCATCAATCCTGCCATCGTGCGTGAATTGCAACGCGAGAGATACGACGCATTATGGGTTCATGGCTATATGCATGCCACCAATTGGTTGGCTTTTTTGGCGGCGCGTGTTACAGATACGCCGATTTTGCTGCGTGGTGAATCTAACCTGCTACGGCCAAGACCCTGGTGGGTTCGCTTGGTCAAAGGTGTTGTATTGCGTGCCCTGCTTAGCCAGGTATCGGCCTGTCTGTACATCGGTACTCGCAACCGGGAGTACTATGAACACTACGGGGTACCAGATGAACGCCTGTTCTTCACACCCTATTGTGTGGACAATGCTTTCTTCCAGGCCCAGGCCGATCACTTTCGACCACAACGGAATAAACTGCGGGAAGAATTTGGAATTGTGGACGATCGGCCGGTGATCCTCTTCTGCGGCAAGTTGATTCCCAAGAAGCAGCCCCTCAGATTGCTGGAGGCCTTTGCCCAGGTTCGGCGAGATTTCCCTTGTGCCTTGCTATACGTCGGGGATGGGGCCTTACGTTCGGAGATTGAAGAGCGAATCGAGCTCGAAAACATCCCAGATGTCCGTATCACAGGGTTCTTGAACCAATCAGAAGTTCCTAAGGCTTATACCGCGGCCGATGTATTGGTTTTGCCTTCTACATGGGAGGGTGGGGATAGCGAGACCTGGGGGCTGGTAGTGAACGAGGGGATGAACTTTGGGTTACCGATAGTGGTGACTGATCAGGTGGGCTGTGCTCCAGATTTGGTGCGAGAAGGAGAGAACGGGTACGTGGTGCCCTATCACTCCGTGGAGGAGTTGGAGAAAGCCTTGGAGAAATTGGTAGCCGACCCAGAGCGACGTTATGCTTTCGGTCAGCGCTCCCTGGAGATTATCCAGGGGTGGGATATAGACCATACCGTAGAAGGAATTGTACATGCAGCAAAGTTGGTAGGAGAAACCTGATGGGCATACTTGCTTCTCCTATCCAAAAGTTTCTTTACTCATTTGCTCGCCGGTCTATCGGTGTGCCCTTTCGATACGCTCTGAATATCGTTTTGCCCAAACATCCGGTGGTAGTGCCCCTTCTGCCGCCTCTGGCTGGACATCGCATGCGCGTGGACCTCCAATCTCAAAAAGCGTTCGTTATGGGCACATACGAACCAACTGTCTGCAGGGCCTTGCACAAAGTGGTCCAGCCAGGTTGGACAGTGGTTGATCTGGGTGCTCACATCGGTTACATGACGCTGTTGCTGGCCAAATTGGTTGGCCCACACGGACGGGTCTTTGCTTTTGAGCCGATGCCGGATAACTTTTCAGTGCTTTGTGAGAATGTCCGTTTGAATCGCTACCGGAACGTCGTTGCGGAGCCCAAGGCTGTAACCGATGCGTGCGGCTCTGTTACGCTGTATGTCCCTGAGGAGCGCTACAGTTCACAAGGTTCCCTACTGACCAAGCGAGGTAAGCCTTGTTTGGTTGAAGGCATTAGCCTGGATTCTTACTGGGATAAGCTCGGCGATTTTGCCTTGCATCTGATCAAGATTGATATCGAAGGTGCGGAGGACGCTGCGATAGAGGGAATGGTCAAGCTGTTAAGACGATGGCGTCCAGTTATGGTTGTGGAAGTGCATGCTTGCAACGATGGTGCTCCCAGCCATTGCCTGGAACGTTTGAAGGCCCTGGGCTACCGTCTGCGTGCTTTGGATAGCGCAACCTGGTGTGAAGTGAACACAACGGCCCGAGGGCATTGAACTGACCCCCTGAGATTGGACACTTTTTCGGCGATTTTTAGTTCAAATCGAG
>SOHZ01000099.1 GCA_004377365.1 Anaerolineales bacterium
CCAGACTCTCCACTATGATCAAGTTATCTATTACCTCCGCCATTAGCACTTCATGGGCAAATCGCCGGATTTCCTGTGATTTGAGCTGTATGTTTTGATTATGCAGTTTCTGGCGGAATTCGCGGTAACCGGTGAAGAAGAGATCAGAATACCAGGGTGGTTGCCAAGTTTGGTTCTCAAGTGCACCTTCTGTTAATTTCATTTGCCTCGTAAACGTCGTGAATTCCTCAAGAAAGGGGATCACATTATCACCGTACTGCTCCCGCAACTTGCGCTTGATGGGCAGGAATATCAGGTCTTGAAGCGTCCCCAGCTTGATTTTACGCAGCAGCGAAAGCAAGATGTCTTCAGGTGCTACGCTAGGATTTTCAATGATAAACGCCAGCGCGCGCCCCCCCAATATACCCATCGAGTCAGTATTGACCGTCTCGTGAATATAATTCAGCAAGTGGGACTTGCCGGTTCCATATTCGCCCAGGATGAGCAGGCCGTTAAATTCGCCACGGTGAAAAGTAGAGAACAAAAAGTCTTCAATCTGTTCCTGTTGCCTGTCTCCCAGGTAGGTATACTCCAAGTACCCTTCTGGAAAATTACCGCCGAGCGGGAATGGATTTCTGGTTAGCCCATAAACAGCGTAACGTTCACGCTGTTCGGTCCCGATTTCAAGTCGAGTCTTTCCAACATCCGGCAATTCTTTAAACAAGGATGACATTTCATTACCCTCCTTTCGTGATAGGAAAGACCGCCAGATTAGATCTGATTGTTCCGTCCACGACCAAGTAGTAGCGGTGGTTTCCATAGCGTTCGCTATACTCACGTTGGGGCGAATAGATTCTCCCTTCGATCAATCCACCAGGCCCTCGTTCCAAGTGAAGTAGGTGGCGATTCTTGTGCCACGCCTGTAACAGCAGAGCCTTGAATTCTTCCACACTGATTTTAGCTTTTGGGCAGATGCGGTACATCAACCATGGGATAGGGACTACTTGCGGATGTTTGAGTTTACGTCCAAGTGAAGAATATATCATATCTAGAAATTGATCGGAGGTGATCTGCATTGTGGAATCAAGGGGAAAGAGAACGTAAGAGTGAGACTTGAGTATACCACATCTCTCAGCTTCACGAACGTTTAGCTCGTCAATGATATTTGTATCTAGGCACCAGTAGCGATACGTGTAGAGAAATTCCTTTGTTGGTCTCCGGATTATCTTGCTAGATTCGGGGTTGAAGCTGATTTCTACATTTTTTTCAGCCGGCCATTCATTGTCACCCTTACCTATATCAGGGGGTCTTTTAGCGGACACATTGATGACGTAGAGAGGACGGGCCATGGTTATAAATTGCTCTTGGCTCCGTGGAACAGCGTGGTTGCCACAAAAAAGTGAAAGGAACTGTCTGCTCGCATCGGAAAGGAAAATACTTGTCCTGAAAACTGCTTTCTCGGGTTCTGACAATGTCTCAGCCCGGTAGTTCGTCGCGCCACATCTAGCTAGTTCTCTAGCACTTGACGTCCACAGAATATCGTCTTCAATCCCGTATTCCTTGGAGCTATCAAACTTCAAGAAACGAAGAGCATCAAAATATCTGTACACGCTAGTATAGCCGAGAGACTCCCCATCACTAACCCTAGCTAGCAATTGCTCCTCAACGGCTACTTGCTGCAATTTAGAACGTCGATGGATTCCTCTTTCGATTCCCAAGACAACTAGATCCCGGATCAGATCCAGACGCTCGGCGCGCTGTGACTTAGTTCCCATCTCAAGATACCTTGTGCCACACGATAATGCTCTCACGCGATGGGTCACGCCCAAACCGCGCCATTTGCTGTGCACTGTTTCCACGGTAGCGGGCTACAACAATTTTGTCTGTTTCGAAGCCTGCTTGTTCTCCGATCTCAGCCACAATTTCGTCAACCGGGATCATCATTCCCGAGAACCGAACATTGCCCAACACGAAAGCAATTTTGCCACCACGTCCAATTCGCTCGTATAGAGAAGCCAAAGTCATGTAAATGTCTTCAAAATAGCCTCTGACCATCGAAGGAATACGCTTCTTATCTCGCTCTTTTGATTCCGATTCTATCTTGGTTGCCAAAGTTTTTAACCTTTCAGGAGCTTGATAACCATTATGTGTCAACTTTGTCTGTGATTTTGCTTCTACATGGGAGCGCAGGGCATTGGTTCTCAAGGAAATCAACTCTCGATTCGTTTTTACGAAATGGAGTGCCATCTCCAATGCAAAGACCCTCGTGTAATCATGTCGGTTCAAGTACGGAGGAGAGCTAATGACATATTGTGCACGTCTGTGTGAAGAGCTTTTACACCGGGCATCACCTGGCATAGCATACCAAAGACCGCGATTATGAGGCATGTCCAATCCTCGTATATCATCTATCATCTTTCGAGCCCGGGCTTTGAACAGCTCTTCAACACTATCCGGGTCAACCTCGTTTTCAACAAATCGCAACCATCCCCCTGACTTGGCAGTCTGGCTGACACTTTCAAGGATGTACAACAAAGCTAGTAAAAAGAAACGTGCTTGTTTCTCTCGCAAACTTTGAGTCCAACTGTGGATAGCCGCGACCCTCTTTCTAACCTCACTGGAAAAAGCCCTGTCAATAATCGGCACTGATCCAAATACGTGCGGACTCGATGCTGAGGGGGTAAACCTGTCGAGAGTGTGTTGAAGATCATCGGGATCGTAGTTGCATATTTTGACATTTGATGTAAAGACAGCAAAAGGAAGCTGATCGATCCCAAAGGCAGGAATCCCTCTCTCGCGACACGCTAAAAGCGTTGTGCCCGCCCCCACGAATGGGTCAAAGACAATGGAATTTGAATCTACGCCAAATTCATCAAGCAATTCATGCACCAGCTCCCTTGAGAAACTATGAGGAAAAGCGTACCAATCATAAACAGGAGTTCTGCGAGTCAATCTCGCTGTAACGTACTGCCCGTAGTGCAAACGCTCTTCAAAGGGGTACATTTTTCTCTCTTGCCCCAACTTGACGTGGTTTGCTCAACCTCTTGAGTGACCAATTCGTTGACTTGTCCAATCGTCTCTCACCCGTCGCTGCCCTCTGGCTGAGGGCCAAGGTTGAACTCAAGTTCAACGTCCCCGGATGGATTCCATAGCGTCAGCCAGGTGACCGCGATCATAGAATCGCAGGATGCGCCGCTCGCAAGCAAAGACGGGGCGAACGTCGGTGCCAATGGACACATCGTACTCGAATTCGCCCATCGGCGCGTCCTTTACTGATAGGGATATTGAAGCCAACTCGCCTATGGCCTTATTATATCACAGTTTGCGGAAATGGGTAACAACACTCTAGCCAGTTGACAATTCCCAATCTCAGCCGGGCCATCTCCCCGTCACCGCCGCTTCTAGGCACTGCGCCAGCCTCCCAAAGCGGACCTCAAGTCCTGAGTGGGTTGGCGCGTAGAAGGCCGCTTTGGCCGAGTTGGTAGCCATGTTTCGCAGGCCCAGTTCTTCGATGGGAGCCACCACCAGGCAGGTGTCAGCTACTCGGCGTCAGCCTGGCCAGCAACTCCAGTTGCTGCCAATCAATGGGGTCTAACTTTAGATCGAACGTCGTCATTGCTCCTTCATCTCTCATCAGACACCCCCAGCCGTTCCAGCAGGCGCTCCGCCTCTTGGAAGGCGGCCTCGTAGCGGTGGGGCGGGCCGTCGCACCAGGCCCGTTGGCGGGCGGTCTCGGCGTGCTCCTGGGCCTTCTGGATGTCCCCCGCCTCCAGCCCTTCGACCCTTCGGCGGGGCTCAGGACCGGCTTCGCTCAGGGCAAGCGCCAGTTGGGCCAGGAAGTTGTGGCAATCCGCCTGCACCAGCCGGTACTCGCAGCGGTCGGCGATCTCCAGGGCCTCCTGGGCCAGGGACAGGGCTTCGGCCCCCACCCCCGGCCCCTCCCCCGCTCGCTGCGCGGCAGGAGAGGGGAGTGCTGCCTGCGCGTGGCGGAGGCGGGCCAATTCCAGCAGGATGTTCGGCTCCAGTTCGATCAGGTTGATGCGGCGGCAGCGGCGGAGGGCCTCCTCTAGATGGGGCTCCGCCTGGGCCAGTTCCCCCCGCGCCCGGTGCGCCGCGCCCAGCAGCCACTCGGCCCGGATACGGTCCCGTTCGTTCTGATGGCTGCACGCAATCTCGTGCGCCCGGCGGGCGGCGGGGAGAGAGTCTTTGACACTCTCCTCTCCCCCCACCCTCACCATAAGCAGCGCCCGCAACGCGCGGTAGGCCCAATCCACGCATTCACCCTGCCGGTCGCCGTGCTGGCTGTCATACTCGTACGACTTGCCCAACTCCCGCCCCGCCTCTTCGAACGCACCGGTGTAGGCCAGCAGGCAGGCCAGTTCTTGGTGGTCGCATGCCTCGTCACGCTCACCTCCTATCTCGCGGTCAAGCTCAATCGCTCGCCGCAGGCTCTCCTCTGCCACCGCCAGCGCACCAATAGCGATTTGCTGGGTAGCGAGGTTTGCCAGCCCGATGGCTTCATTCTTCCCGTCAGCTCGCTTTCTTGAAATAGCGACATATCCTCCAACAAGCGGCACTGCCCGGCCGGGTTGACCGGACATCGCGTAGGCTGCAGACAGTGCGTTCAACGTCCAGGCCTGCCACGCCTCGTCGCTCAAATGGGGCATAGCCGCCTCCCCGGAGGGGATGAAGGGCTCGCCGCCGGGAAAGAGGGCGCGCTCCAGTTCAATCATAAGCTGGTAAGCGCCAAAGCGGAAATGGAGCGGATCAGGCACCAACCGGTCACGGAGCAGCCGCACTGCCTCATCGTACCGCCCGGCGCGGACGGTGTGGTGGTAGAGTTCAATAGTCGGGGCCAGGTCGTCCAGGCTCTCTACCTGCTCCGGGGGCGGCACCGCGGCGAAGTAGTCGCGCAAGCGGGTGTGGGTGCCGGGCTTATCCTCCAACCGCTCGTAGACATAGCGGCGCACCACGGGGTGGAAATCGAGCGTCTGTTGCTCCCGCTCCCACGTTATCCAGCGGTCTTCCTCCAATCGCCGCAGGTTGGCCGAAAGCTCCGCATCCGACCAATCCCCCGCCAGGAATCGGACGACGTCCATCGTAGCCTTCCCTCGCAGCGCGGCTAGCGCACTGAGAAACTGCGCCAGCGCCAGCGGCAGCGTCTCGTAAGCCCGTTCCAGGAGGTGATTTTGGCGCGCTTTGAGATCGAGCGTCACGTCGTAGCTCGGGGCCTGCCGCACGTCGTCGGGTTGGTGGACGTCGTAGTGCAGCACCTCGACCAGCTTCGACAGGCTCAGGGGGTGGAAGCCGTACGCCGCGGCCGCGTCCTGCAGCTCGCGGCGCGTCCCCCGGATGCCGCAAGCCTGCAGGTAGGCGACCGCGTCGTCGGGGGCCAGGCCCGGCAGTTCCATCAACCGCCAGCCCGCCAGCCTGTCCAGCTCTTCAGGCACCAGGCGGCTGGCGAGGAGGATTTTGCTGGCAGTGTCCGCCACCAGCGAGCGCAGGAACCTAGCCATCGCCAAATCGGCGCACCGCCGCTCGCCGGCCTCCAGTTCCTCAGCGGTCCGCTCCGGCAGCAACGCCGCATCCACCGAGGCATAGGCGCACAGCAGCCGCTCGAAGCCATCCAAGACCAGCAGAATGGGCTGCTCGGCGAGGCGCTGGACCAGCGCTGTCACGGGGTCGTCTGCGGCAGACACGCCCAGGTAGGTGGCGAGGTCTTCCAGGAATCGCCGGAAGCTGATCTCGCCTTCGTAGAACGACCACTGGAAGACGCCACTCAATCCGAGGGCCTTCTGCCGGGCCATCACCCGCCTCTGCAGCCAGGCCCACGCCAGGCTCGACTTGCCCATCCCTCCGATGGCGATCAGACAGCACATCGGCGTGCCCTCATCATCCTCCAGCCAGGCGTCGAGTTGGTCTATCTCGTCCAAGCGGCCCATCCAGTTCTCGGGCATTGGGTAGCGGTGGGCCAGATAAGGGTGAGGCGGGAGGGGGATCAGCCTCTCTGCGCGGGCCGCTGGAGGACGGCGCTGCGCGGCTGCCTGCTCCTGCTCCCAGTTGCGGATGCCCTGCACCACCCGCCGGGCCAGGTCGTCGGGCGAGGTAAATTCGTCGCGGATGCGCTCGGCGTTCACCCGGTTGCGGAAGGCTTGCTGCTTCGCTCGCTTCTCGTCCGACTCGATCAGGTGGGCCGGCAATGGGAAATCCTCAGGGGCGATGAACATCAGGCGGGGCATCTCGGCGCCGATAGCGGCCTCGTACTCCCGCTCGGTGTAAGACTGCTCGCTCCCCTCTGGGCAACTGCCATAGAGATGGCCCACCACGCCTACGAAGAGGTTGCACTCAGCCACCTTTGCCCGGCAAAAGTCGTCGGCCGCCCAGTCGCGCGCGCCAAAGTCCTCCATGCGCACGCACTTGTAGTCATCGAGGCCGTTGATGGCATCGGTCACGGTCTCACGGTATTGGGCCAGGTCTCTGGCCGTAGAACTAAGGAAGACGGTCTTTATCTCTTTCTTGGCCATCGCTCCCTCCTACTACATCCACCGACCAGCCACGAGCAACCAGCAACCGGTTTTTACACACTGAGGCAAGAGTCGCACTTGTGTCACCCTGAGCGGAGCGAAGGGTCTCGTTCTTCACAAAGCAGGTTACCTGTTTACCAGGGACGAGATTCTTCGTCGCTCCGCTCCTCAGAATGACAGATCGCCGAGGTGTCCTGTCTATCTCCGCCTGGTGCGCTGACGTTGTCGCTTTTTGGCCCTGCGGATGCCCTTGCGCTTCGCTATCCGGCGCTGTTCGCTTTTGGAGACAAACCATCTCCTTTTGCGCACGTCGCTCAGGACACGACCCTTGGTCACCGCATTGCGGAAACGCTTGAGCAAGTTTTCCTGTGATTCTCCCGGTCTAAGCTTTACAGTCACTTTTCCGATTCACCCCCTCTCTCCAAGAATCCGTTCTGTTAGGTTCCAGCTACCAGTCCCTCGGCACGTTCCATTCCGGCTCTTTCTTCTTCCAGTCCGCCATCAGTTCCGCCGGGTCAAAGGTCTCCTCGCTCAGTTCGACCCCCAGCACCCGCCCCAGGCGCAGTGAGATGGCGCTCTCGTGCTCGTAGGAGTAGACCCACAGGTAGTCGTTGGCCCGCGTGGCCGGGGTCTTGCCCGGTTTGACGTCCAAGGGCGCGATCAGGTAAGTCTCCACTGGTCCTTGTGGATCAGGCCGATAGCGCACGTACACCTTGCGCCTCTGGCCGATGGCCTGTTTCACCCGCTCCATCACCCGGTTGACGTTCAGTTCGACCGCCATCGCCATCGCCGCCTGTACCTGATCCGGGCTCTCGGCCTGGAGGATCTGCGCCCGCGCCGTCTCCGCCACCTCCTGGTCTTCCAGCGCACCGACCTCCTCCAACGCCCGGGCTTGGGCCTGGGCCAGCGTCGCCTCCACGCCCGTGGGGGAGACCCGAAGCGTGGTCAGCCGGTCAATAGCCAGTAACAGCAGCAACCCCATCATCCCCGCGATGACGACCCACACCCGATTGCTGCTCAGGTCCCGCTCCCCCAGCCCCACCGTTGCCTCGAAGAGCACAAAGGCAAAGGCCAGGAAGACCAGGAACTTGAGCACCACCCCCGGCAGCCAGACGTGTGGCGGCTGCTTCTCTTGGTCCGATCTCTCGTTGGACATTGGCTCACCTCCTCAAAATGCACCACTCGGCGTGTCCTCTGCTGATAGGGATATGGCCTCATCACCAGTCGAGCGCCGCCCTTCGACACGCTCAGGACATCGCTCAACCGACGATTTGGCTCTCAACCGTGTAACTCCTGCTTATTATATCACAGTTGGCGGAAATAGGTAACAACACAACATTCTAATTGATAGGCGAAGGTCTTCGACCGAGCCTCTCAGCCAGGCCATCTCCTCGTCACCGCCGCCTCCAGACACTGCTCCAGCCTCCCGAAGCGCACCAAAAGTCCGGAGTAGGTTGGCGCGTAGAAGGCCGCTTTGGCCGAATTGGTGGCCATGCTTCGCAGGCCCAGCTCTTCGATAGGAGCCACCACCAGGCAGGTGTCGGCCACCACCCTGCCCCCTGCCGTTTCTATCAGCTCCACCAGCCCCTCCTCTTGCGCCCGCCCCTTGGTCTCCCGGGCCGTGGTGACCCACAGTTTCGCCTTCACCTGTTTGCCCTCCAGCCAACGGGCCACCTCCTCGATCTCGGCCAATGAAGCGTGGGGGCAGCCGATGCTGACCAAATCTACTTTGTCAAGGGGAGAGTTGAGAGCCGCATATCCCTCGTCCAGGCTGTCAATGACAACAGTTTCGGCCTCAGCCGCCACGACATCCCCTGCACGTGCCTCCGGCGTCACTCCCACCACGTGATAGAGGGCCACCGCCCCGCTGGCAGCCATGGCCGCCCCCAAAGCTTTCAGCATCCCCTGTCCTTCATCCTTTAGCCCCCTAAAATACGGCACTCCGTTTTTGACCCGTCTGCCCACCAGATACCCCAACGCTCCAAAATCCGCTTCCGACGTCACCGGGCAACGCACCTCAATAATGTACGTCGCCCGACGGTTCTCGTCCAGGTGCAGGCCATACTTAGCCGTGCGACCGGTGACCGCTGCGGCCAGGGCACTGGGACCCCCCTCGCGGTTGGTGCGCGCCCCCAGGACCGAGTTGGCAAAGCTGACGGCCGACGATTCGCTCCAGGCGATGTGCTGGCCAAAGGCCGGGAGGTTGCCGGTGAGATAGGGTGTGCAGGAGCAACTAGAGACGATGCCCATGGCCTTGAAAGCCTCAATGACTGCCATTTGCTTGCGAGCGAATTCTTCAGAGATGCCCAATTCCCGCCAGTGAGTCAGGTCCATGCCGGCTGGGTTGAGGGTGGTGGGCACGCGAACCTGCGCCCCTTGTCCCGCCCACTCGTGCAGGAATTCCAGGCCAGCGTCGCCCAGGTTCTTGTAGCTGACGCCAGCTACCTGGACGCTCTGCACCAGAACCAATTCCTGCGCTCCATATATCTTGCCCAGGGCAACGATGATCTCCATGGCCCTTTTCACTCCAGGGCCCAGATCTCCAGCCAACATGGCCTTCTCTTCGGGGGTCAGGCACATCTTGTTTCACCTCAGTCACCATTCAGGGGTGATCCCCCAGCGAATTTCTAACAAAGCTCTACCGTTTCTCTAACACTCCGCTAGCGAAAGTGTGTTACAATAGCGGTATGACTCGGTCGAGCGAAGCGATTCAAGAAACGACTTTAGAACCAAGGTCCAGGGGCAACATGATTCTAGCACAAGCCGGCGTTTCTGTAAAGTGACTGCGTTGGCAAACCTTAAAAATAGCCAAAACCCCTTGACAACGGCGCAAAGGTATGATACTATATTCTATCGAAGCTATTTATGTAACTCAGTTGGTCTTATGTAAAGTATAAGAGCTTGTGAGCTCGATCGGAACGAGACAGCTCACACCTATGACAATGTAGCATAGATTACTGCGTCAGGCCGATGCATAGTCTATATCAAATAAAGTAAAGGAAACAAGAGGTATCTCTTAAGATGTATCCGCGAACTGAAATATTGTTCCCCCATCGAAGCATTTCGGCTTTGAAAGGGTCAATGGCTGGTCAATGGCAGAAGCTAGTTGAGCGCGTCGCTGCACTGCCAGAAACCCATGAAGACAGTCTGGCTTTTTCCCTGATGATGATCAAGTTGTGCGATTGCATGAATTGTGACCTGGGTAGCTACAAAGCCTCGTTGGGCTGTTCAACCTGTGCCAGGCGAGCCATCGGTGCCCTCAAAGGCTCGGACAGAATCCTGATGCGGCATTTCGAGAAGGCAAAAGCAGAAGTCCTGGCTTATCTGGAAAGCATCGGCATGAAGAAAGAGAAAGCTGCCTAAAGCACCATCGCACGTGCTGTCTGAGAGCAAAAACCAATGGCCTGTACCGCAATCGCCACTGTTGCACCACTATTACGGTGCAGGAGTGGTGCAGCAGTGGTCAAAGAATAGTGAGGAACATAGGAAAGGCACACGAGCGGTGATGCCGTGCAACATCCACTCTTCCTCTCGCCGCATGGCCGGGTCCAGCAGGATCAATAACGGGACCTCCAGCACCTCAGCCACTTCGACCGGGTCGGGGACAAAGGTCGGGCGGTCGGGCCGCGCGGCGACGTAGGGGGTAATACAGAAGAAAAACAAAAAGCGCGGAGGATCGCAGTCGATCCTCCGCGCTCGTTGATCCGAATAGTGTCTGACGGGTGGTTTTCAGCTCAAAGCACAATCACCGTCATAAAAGTCCAAAAGTGCCTCGCAGCGATTTCACTCTGTCTCTACCTGGGCACAGCACGGTCACTTGTTCCTGATTTGAAGGCGAACCAGACCGATGAGAGTCAGCCCCCCAAGGATAAGCCCGCCCAGAGTAGCGATCACTATGACAAGAAATACGTGGAATACCTGCTCCCAATCACCCATTGGTAGCCTCCCTTCCCCAAGTTTTCAATTGGGGAAAAACTTACCTCCTGGCTATATCCTACCCTATTTGGGAGCAATTTGCTGGACAGAAAACCTACGGTTTCATGACCATTGCCCTACGTTTTGGTGAACGGGGCATGCATAAGCGGATCAAAGCGTCCCTATTAGGGCCACCATCGCCAGGACCAGTACCTCGCTTACCTCACAGAGGGCTCCATAGGTGTCACCCGTCAGCCCGCCCAGGGTTCTTGTGAGGGTCCAACCGAGCAAGGCTACTGCCAGCCAAAGACCGCCCAGGATGGCCAGCCCCCAGAGGTAGAAGAGAGAGAGGGCCACAACCAGAGCCAACACAGTAGCCAGAACAAGTTCCCGCAGCCCGCTGTGTTCTTTGAAAATGCTGCCCGTCCCCCCCGGTCGAGCCGAGGGGAAAGCCCAGATGCCATAAACCATGGCCCAGCGCCCCAGCGCGGGGGCCAGTAAAAGCCCTCGCCCACACCAAGCCAAGCTTAGCTCGTTGACGAAGGCCAGCTTGAGGGCCAACAGGCAGAAGACAGCCACCCCACCGAAGGCCCCCAGGCGGCTGTCTTTCATGATCGCCAACCGCTCTTCCCTTCCACGCCCCCCACGTAGACCATCCACAGTGTCGGCCAAGCCGTCCAGGTGCAGCCCTCCGGTCAGGATGACCCACAGCACCACCAGCACCGCGCTGACCAGCAGGCGTGACCAAATCTTCCCCAAGAGGGTATCAGCCAGGACCAGGATGGCCCCCAGAAGCATCCCCACCAAAGGGAAGTAGGCCGTTCCACGGCCTACTTCCTCCCATGACACATCTCTGGCTGGCAGCGGTATAGAGGTCAGGAAGCGCACCGCCTCCAGGAAACCCATCATCTACTCCACAGCTTCGGATACACCCGCATCAGCAAAGGTGGTCATCTCATCGAGAACCTTGACCGCCGCCTCGACCAGGGAGATGCCCAAAGCCGCCCCCGTCCCTTCACCCAACCGCAGGCTGAGATTGAGTAAAGGGGTGAGCCCCAATCGCTCCAGCACCAAGCGATGTCCCAACTCCACCGAGAGGTGAGCAGCAATGAGATAATCTTTGACTTGTGGGGCAAGCCCAGCGGCAACAAGGGCCCCGGCCCCAGAGATGAAACCGTCAATGACCACCGGCCGGCGGTGGGCTGCCGCACCGAGAACGACCCCGGCGATGGCGCCAATCTCCAGACCCCCGACCTTGGCCAGCACGTCCAGCGGATCGGCCGGATCGGGGCGATTGACGGCCAGAGCCCGCTCAATGGTCCTTACTTTGTGGGCCAATCGCTCGTCGTCAATCCCCGTACCGCGCCCGGTCACATCGGCCACGGGCGCTCCTGTGAGGGCAGCGACGATGGCGCTGGAGGACGTGGTGTTGCCGATGCCCATGTCACCCGTGCCCACGATGTCCATTCCTCGGCTTAGCTCCGACTCCACTATTTCAATGCCCGCCTCGATGGACTGGATGGCCTCCTCACGGCTCATAGCTGGCCCCTGAGCCATGTTCTTCGTCCCATAGGCCACTTTTTTGACCAACAACTCGGGATGGGGTTCGAGGTCGGTAGCCACGCCCAGGTCTACCACCACCACCCTGGCCCCCACGTGGCGGGCCAGCACGTTGATCGCCGCGCCGCCGCGCAGGAAATTATAAACCATCTGAACCGTGACTTCCTGCGGGAAGAGGCTCACCCCCTCGGCGGCCACGCCGTGATCGCCAGCCATGGTGATGATCACCTTGTCTCTGATCCTCGGTTGAGCTACGCCTTGGATGCCAGCCACCTTGACCGACAGCTCTTCCAAAAGACCAAGGCTGCCCTTGGGTTTGGTTAGATTGTCCTGGCGGGCCTGAGCCCGGCGCATGGCCTCCTGGTCAAGGGGCCTGATGCGATTGATGACGCTCTGTAGTTTATCCATAGCGTCCCACTTGGAGAAGCTCCAGCCACCGCCGCCCTCCTTCCGTCACCGCTGCCACCGCCAGCGCCTTGGCCACATCCACGGCGACGAAGGGCAGGACCCCCAGCTTCCAGGCCTGAGTCAGGCAAAGTGTGGGAGACAGGTGTCCGGCAACTCCTAGCCACGCGGCAAGCCAGAGTGCGCCGCAGACGTAGATGGTGACCACGCCGCCAAGGGACGCCAGGAAAGTTGCCCCTCGGGTTGAGTAGCAAAGCGTATCGAAACCCTTGGTGGAAACTCGCACGGCACGGTTGCGCCGATTCATTGCCACCAGTTCTCCAACCACAAAAGCGGCGGCGATGAAGCCCAGGAGATACCCCCCCGTCGGCCCAAGAAGGTAGGCCAAGCCACTGCCCCCCTTGGCGAAGACGGGAAGGCCCGCCAGCCCTGCGGCGACGTACTCTGCCTGGCTCAATGCCCCGCGTTTGCCGCCCAAAAGGAGCCCAGCCAGAAGGGGGAAGATCACCTGCAACGTCACCGGCACGGGGGTGAAGGGTAAAGAGATGGTCACCCGCGCCCCGAGGGCGGTCAGGGCGGCGAAGAAGGTAATTAACGCCAATTCCCTAAGAAGGACCGTACCCCTTGCTCTCGCACTAACACTCATTCCTTGCATCCTTGTTGCATCCTCCTTTGATTTTCTGTGGTATACCAGCCCACATCATGTACACTTCATCCGCCTCGCAGGCGATGACCTGATTGGCCAAGCCAGCCAGGTCTCGAAACACGCGCCCGGCCTTAAAGCTCGGCACGACTCCCAGGCCCACTTCATTGGACACCAAAATGACCGTGGCCTTGGCTCCTTCGGCTGCACGAACCAACTCCTCAATTCGCCCCAGGATCGCTTCCTCCAACTCGACCATGCTCTCGGTAGGTTCCTCCAGTGGTCCTCTCTCTGCCAGCCAGTTGGTGATGAGGGTGGTCAGACAATCCACGATCATCACAGCGTACTCTCCCCCCGCATTTTTGATGACCTGGGCCACCTCTGTTGGTGCCTCAATGGTCGCCCATTCGGAAGGACGAGAGCGCCGGTGCTGCTCGAAGCGGGCTCGCATCTCGTCGTCACAAGCTATTCCTGTGGCCACGTAAGCCACTCGACTGGGATCTGCGGTGATCTCCCCAGCAAGTTGTTGGGCATAGGTGCTTTTGCCACTGCGCGCGCCGCCGAGAACCAGGATCAGCTTACCCATCAGAAAGCATACTCCTCGGACTTTTCCTTTTCAGCCCAGCCTTTCGGCTTAGGTCACCTCTGCCGTGGGAAGTATCCCATGTTAAACGCATCAGAGTATATCACAAGTTGGCCTCGAGAGCAAGGGGCTTTGCCGACCAGACTTTGCTTTTTGATTCATACCGTGATATAATAACTTTCAAATATTCGCTGTTCCTCAATACTTCACCATCGTTGCCTGCATCGCAATCGGTAGCCAATGTAGGAGGTGGAAGCATGAGACATTGAGAGCCAATCTTCTCCGTAGCTCCGGAGGAGGTTGGCTTTTGTTGTTCTTGAATGGCAAATGGAGGCCAGCCCCCAGGACGTGAGGTTCAGTAAGGGCCAGCTGGCACCTCTACCATCACACATTTAGAGGAAAAAAGATGAAAAACAAGAAGGATCTATGGACTATCGTGATGGCCGTGGCGCTGGGGAGCACGATA
The DNA here is from genome assembly GCA_004377365.1 of Anaerolineales bacterium. Lineage (GTDB taxonomy): Bacteria > Chloroflexota > Anaerolineae > E26-bin7 > E26-bin7 > E26-bin7. The sequence goes on from SOHZ01000099.1 coordinate 14,076, forward strand.
TTAGTCGCCTGTGGAGCACCAGATACCCCGACGCCTACCCTCTCGGCCAGTGAGCACATTAAGCAAGGAGTGGAATACTTTGAACAGGGCATGCTAGACAAAGCCATCGCCGAGTTCAAGGAGGCCATCCGGATCAACCCCGACGATGCCGATGCACATGACAATCTGGGGGTCGCCTACTACGAGCAGGGCAATCTAAATGAGGCCATCGCCGAACATAAGGAGGCCATCAGGCTCAACCCCGATCATGCCAACGCACACATCTTTCTGGGGATCGCCTATGCGGAGCAGGGCCGGCTCGACGAGGCCATCGCTGAGTGGAAGGAGACCATTAGGCTTGATCCCGATCATGCTCTGGCACACAAGAATCTGGGGCTGGTTTATGCCGATCAGGACAAGGCGGATGAGGCCATCGCCGAGTTCGAAACCTATCTCCGGCTCTGGCCCGATGCTCCGGACAGAGCAGAGGTGGAACAGGCAATCGCAAAACTCAAAGGGCAGTAAAGCGCGGCGGCTATGGAAAGCCGCCCTACCGAGTTTCCAGACAAGAACTAGTCTAGGACGCCCCTGAGACGTGGGCTTCGAGCAAGTACATCCGGCTTTTACCCTAATGTCTCTTAACCTATTTGGGCATGTTCTTGACAGCCACGTAGGCTGGACGCCACCTCATTTCGGGATAGTCGGGATAAGTAATGGCCCACCAATACTGCTCGTGACTTTCTGTCCAATCGGGGTCAGCCACATAGATCAGGCTCATCACCCCGATCCAGGGCGACCAGTGCTGTTTGGCGTACTGGTAAGCCCGCACCAGGTAATCTGCCTTCTCCTCCTCGGTGACGCGGAACCAGGCGTACTCTGGGTGCACTGGGTCGCTGGTCCAGCCGAACTCCAAGAGGGCGATTTGCTTATCGCCGTCGCCGTTTTCAACCATGATCCGCCGCAAATCCTCAACGTGGCGGAAGCAATAGATGCGCTTGCGCTCCTCCGGGCTGGGATCGTTGTTGTTCAGAGCCGGGTCCCTGGCCACCACCGCCGGATCGGTCTCGGGCGGCACCTTGTAGCCAGCACCGTGAGCGCCAAAGACGTCGAAATACGGCTTGGCTCCGGCGGCATACATCCCTTTCAGGAACTCTTCATCCGGCATGGCCTGGTCGTCCCAGCGGCTGGTCGGCGAGAGGCCAGCGCTGATGACCATGGCGTTGGGGTCGGCCCGCTTGATGGCCTCGTAAGCCACTTTCAGCAGAGCGGTGTACTCGGCGGGATTGGGTGGCCTACCGCCCCACTCGCTGCGGCCAGCGACGTTCAGATTGGGCTCGTTCCAAATCTGGTAAGCCCTGATGCGTCCCTTGTAGCGGCTGGCCATCGCGTAAAGGAAATCGGCATAATCCTGATAGTTGTCAGGGGGACCGTTTTGAGGAAATCCCCCACCCGCCCATTGAGGCTGGTGGTCCACGCGAGCGATCAAGTCGAGGCCGAACTCGTTCACCTGATGGACAATGCGGTCGGGGCGCTCCCAACCGAAGGACCCTTTGGCTGACCCTTCGATCTCCCGCCAGGCAAAGCTCTGCTTGACCCAGGTGAAACCAGCGTCCCTGATCAGTCCCAGGTCACGATGGGACGTCTCAGGCCGCCACCAGAGGAAGGCCTGCATCCCGTACTCGGGGGAGTTCATGCGCAACGGCTTGGGACCTGGAGTGGGCGGAGTGGCAGACGGCACGATCGGTTCTTCACCTTCATCGGGCGGTAGCTTTCCCCCCGGCTGCTGACTGAACTCCACGTAGGTTACGCCGATGCCATCGAGTTCGACGTCCAGGGAAACTCCCAACCCCTCTGGGGTGACCGTGAAAGTCCCTTCACCAAGAGGGGCAAACTCACAAGTATACTCGCCGAACTCTGGCTTGCTCCCGGTGAGTCCTTTAGTACTCCAGGTTTCAGTGGAGACCGTCACCGGAAGGTCCTTCTGACCAATGACCGAGACGCGCAGGACCTCGCCGAAGGCAACGTATTTCGTCGTGGTGGTGAGGACATAACCAACCCACTGCACAGGAACTGGAGAGACTATTGGAGGAGGTGCTACGGTTGGAGGAGGCACTATCGGAGGAGGTGATACGATTGGCACTGATGGCGGAGTCACCACGATCGGCTTGGGAACGGCTATAGGGCGGGTTGAAGGTAGCGGGGCAGTGACCACACCAGGGATGACCAGGCACTGACCCACCCAGATAAAAGACAGATTGGCCAAGTTGTTGGCCAACGCGATGGCGGAGACGGTGGTGCCGTGGCGCAGGGCGATGAAGACCAGGGTGTCGCCTTTTCGGACAGTGTAGCAGGTAACCGCAGCCGGGGGTAGACTAGTCAATTGTCCTGTGGGAATGACCAGCCTCTGACCGGCGTAGATGCAGGAAGGGTTGTAGATGTTGTTGGCGGCTACGATGGCGCTGACGGTTGTCCCGTAGCGATAGGCAATGGAATACAGGGTATCGCCTTTCTGGACAGTGTAATAGGTCGTGGTGCCAGGCGCGGTTGGAGGGTAGACAGTCCCGCCTGTGGGGATAATCAACCTTTGACCTGCGTAGACCCAATTGGGATTGGCCAAGTTATTGGCCTGGACGATGGCTGCTACCGTGGTGCCATAGCGTCGTGCCAGAGAGTACACGGTGTCGCCCCACTGTACGACGTGCACTTTCCCTCCGGCCTGGACAGAGGGTGCCCCCTGGACAAAGCTGACACTCAAGATCAGCAGTGCCAAAAGTAGGGGTAGAATCGTCAATCTGTTCAGATTAGCTTTCATCTCGTGCCTCCTTTCTGAAAGGCACCGCTGGTGCTGAGACTATTCTGTGGCTCGGCCGGCTTTCAGCGCCTAGCTGCAACCCAGACACCAGGCCAACGCCATGATCTCTCGAATATTATGTCATCTTCTCAGACAGTATAACACGTCCTGGATTTATTGTCAAGAAGGTGTCGTTAAGTATAGAACACCAGGCCAAGGGTTGACAAATCTCATTATGAAGGTATAATATTGAAAAGCCCAAGGAGAACAGATTGTGAGCAAATTGGGGCTGCGGGCGTACGCAGGAACCCGGATTTTGGCCTGGCGGCGTTTCAAGGCTGTTACGTGTGGCAGAGGACTGCTTGCCTCCAGTATAGTAGCCCTGGCCATCGCTCTGATTTTGGGTGGTCCGGTGGGGTGCGGGCCAACAGAAGCTCCACCCATTGAGACGACGGAACTGACTTTGACTCCGGAGATGCCGACGGCGGTGGAGACATCCAGCCCAACACCGACCACCATTCCCACTCCTGAAAAACCTCTGGCGGCCAGGGTAAACGGGCAGCCCATCTTATTGACTGACTACGAAAAGCAGGTCGCTCAATTCGAGACCGCCCTGTCGGATCAGGGGCTGGATTTGAGTGGCGAAGAGGGACAAGCAGCCCTAGTTCAAATCCACCGCCAGGTCCTCGAAGCGATGATTAACCAACTGCTCATTGAACAGGCTGCCGCTAGAGAAGGTACTGCCATCAGCGATGAGGAAGTGGAAGCCCGCATACAGGCCGACATCCAGGCTGTGGGTGACGAAAGCAAGTTTGAGCAATGGTTGGCGGACAACAACCTCACCCATGAGGATTATAAGACTATCCTGCGTTCGGAGTTGATCTATGGAGCCGTGTTTGAACGGGTCACAGCGGCGGTGCCTACCAGCGCCGAGCAGGTCCACGTCCGCTACATCTTGCTGGAGGGCGAGGAAGAGGCCCACAAGGTGCTGGCCCAGCTTCAGGCCGGAGGAGATTTCACTGCCCTGGCTCAAGAGTTCTCCCGCGACGAGAGCACCAGAGAGAGCGGCGGCGACGTGGGCTGGTTTCCCCAAGGACCGGAATTGATGCCTCCTGAGGTGGAAGCGGCAGCCTTCGCCCTGGAGGTAGGACAGACCAGTGGGGTAGTAGCGAGCCAATTCGGATACTACATCCTCCAACTTCTGGAGAGGGACCCCGATCGCCCTTTATCATCGGAGATGCGACAAAACTTGAAGGCACAAACCTTCGCTCGTTGGCTGGAAGAGCAACGCGCCTCTGCTACCATAGAGCGCTTCGTGGAGACGGACTAGGCAAGCGAGCCGTGTCTGCATATATGCAGGCTGTGGAGGATAAATGGGATCTATCAGGAAGTGGCTCTTTTTCATTCTGGTCAGTGGCTTTCTCATCTTTGTGCTGGCCGGGCTCATTGCTTTTGGCGCTTACTTTTTTACTTCCAGGCGTGAGGTCTCACTGTCCGCCTGGAGCGACCCTATTGCCCACATAGAAACCGAGAATGTCAAACCTGCCCTGGCTCTGCTGCCTTTGGCAGGAGTGTCCTCTTCGGATGCCTTCAGCCAGGCCATGGAGGCGGGCGAGCTTGAAAGTGCCTATGCCATTCTCGTCTTCAGTCTCGATCTCTCCGAGCGGGAGAGAGTTGGCAGTTTCCTATTATTGGCCAGGCATTACGCAGAGGCTGGGAACGCAACCAAGGCCAAGTTGTGCTATCGTCAGGCCAGCGCCATCGCCACTCTGAGCCCTGTCCTATCCGATTTTACCCGAGCTGATGCCTACTTGCAGATAGGCTCTGGTCTGGCGAGCCTGAGGGAACAAGGCAAGGCTAAGCTCAACTATGAGCAGGCCTATACCATCGCTCTGTACAGCCCCTATCTGAAGAAGGCGCACCAGAAGTCCATCCTCGACAAACTTGCCTCAGCCTACGAGGCCATTGGCGAGAGCCAGAGGGCGGAACAGGCTCTGAACCAAATCGCCGCCTTGGATCTGGAAGTAAGCGATTCGACCGAATCGGAACCTGCTGACAAAGACAGGGAGTTTCTGCTTGGTCGTCCTAATGAGCCAACCATGACCAAGGAGGTAGCCGAAGCCGAAGCGGCCCGTCGAGAGGAGGCACTCAACCTCAGCGACTACCTGCTATCAACCTTGAAACAACCACCTGATAACCTGATGGCAAACATGGCTCAGGCGCTGCGAACTGAAGATGAAGCCAGACTGAGTTTCTACAATACTGAACCAGCGGACCCACCCATGCTTTTGGAGAAAGTAGCTATAGCCTGGCATAAGGTGCGCTGGCTAACCATCAAATACCAGGTAGCCTCGGGGGGCTATGGTCTCAGCCTGATGCCTGAGTGGGAGGCACAGGTGGCTGAGATCCAATCGGAGCTAAGCAAGGCCTACGAAGATTTGTACGCCCTCCACAGCGAGCAAGTCATCGCCCTGCCAGAAGCTGATACCATTGACCAGGCCTGGGTCGAGGTACTCAGACAGGAGATAGAAGTCGGACGGCTTGGGCTCTATCCCAACTATCCGGAAGAGCAACTTACAGCCAAGTTAAAGGAAGCTACAGAGAAGCTTATCGCTGCTGGCCAGGATAGGTCGCTGCGTGTAGACATTCTTTCCCAAGATAATGTCAACGTCTTCATCCTCACCAGTGATGAATCCTATGGGCAAAGCCAGTGACAGGCAAAGTCAGCGGTGGGCCAAGCAATCAAGGAGGTGAGTAGATGCTGAGCCAAATAGACGACAGAGTACTGGAAATCGTAACCATCCTCGTGGTGATGATGACGCTTTTCGTCTGCATATGCTATGCGGCCATCTTCCGTAACCCTTATGCAGCCTTTAATCCTTTCAAGCCTCCGACGGCGACCCCATGGGGAATGGCCAAGGGGCCTCCGCCCACCTTCCCGCCTACCTGGACGCCCACTGTCACCGGCATACCAACGGATACGCCCACGGTGACCAATACACCCACGGTGACCAACACGCCCACACCCACAGGCACCAGTACGCCCACATCTACCCACACGCCCACTGTGACCCCGACCAGTCCACCTACAGCGCCCCCCACTGCGACGCCACTGCCTACGCCGACGTCCGGCCCGCGTTACAGTATCACTAAATATGAAGGCGTCTCGTTTTGCGGCTATACCGAATTTCGGTTCAACGTCAAGGATTATCGCGGTATAGGCAAGAGAGACGTTACCATTCACATCTGGACCGACTGGGGCTTCGATGCTTATGAGACCACTGACCCTGTAGGAAGTGCTAAAAAGCACATAGGGGACGATTTCTTCGACTCAGTATGGCACATTCAGTTGATAGAGAACGGGCAGGTGGTCGATCAGCTCGACGTGGTAACCACATCTGGCTGTGACGATCCTGAAGAATCCAACGGGAGCGATTACAGCGTGTGGACTGTCCACTGGCAAGAGAATCCCTCCTAACCCTCAGCGTAAGCTCTGGAGCAAAGGTCATCTGGCAAAGTCAGGGTAAGACCGGATCCTGAGGATGAAGGAGATTGAATATGCCCAAAATAGCTATTAGCGGTAAGGGCGGAGTAGGCAAGACGACTTTGGCTGGGCTACTGGCCCACATCTATGCCAGCCAGGACCAGAAAGTGGTGGCCATTGATGCCGACCCTGCTTCCAACCTGGCCTCGGCTCTGGGTTTCCCCGAAGACTTGGCAGCCCAGGTCACGCCCATTGCAGAGATGGAGGACCTCATCGCCGAACGCACAGAGTCCAAGCCTGGGACCTTCGGCGGGTTCTTCAAGATGAACCCCAAAGTGGATGATATACCCGATCGCTTTGCCGTCACCCACCGTGGGATCAAACTTCTGGTCATGGGCACCATTGACCGCGGTGGCTCTGGCTGTGTCTGCCCCGAGAGTGTCCTCCTCAAGAATCTGGTCACCCATCTCTTGCTGGGCCGCGACGAGGTGCTGATTATGGACATGGAAGCTGGCATCGAGCATCTGGGGCGTGCCACAGCGCAGGCTGTAGATGCCTTCATCATCGTCGTCGAGCCGGGGAAGCGGAGCTTGCAGACAGCCAGAGCGATCAAGAAATTAGCTGGCGATATCGGCATCAAGCAGATATACGTCGTCGGCAACAAAGTGCGAGATCAGGCCGACCGCGATTTTGTCCTTGAGAACCTGCCCGATTTCCGGGTGATCGGTTTTCTCTCAAATAGTCCCCAGGCTATTGAAGCTGACCGCCGAGGCATCTCGGTTGTCGATCTGGATACCACTATGGTCGAAGAAGCCAGAACTATTGCCAGCAAATTAGGTGATAAGGGATAAAGGTATAGTACCAGTTGGGCATCGCATCATGGATATAGGAGGCAAAAATGGAAAACCCAACAGGGCAAAGAGACGGAGAAGCCCCCTCGCCTTCTTCCACCGTGACGAACTACCCGGTGAGAAAGCGGGTCAAAACGAGCATCGTCGGCTTGGACGAGATGCTCTCAGGTGGATTGTTCGAAGGTGCTATCACCTTGGTTAGAGGGGCTCCAGGGGCAGGGAAAACCACTCTGGGAATGCAGTTCCTCTATTCCGGTATTACCGATGAGGATGAACGGGGCCTCCTGGTAAGCTTTGAAGAATTCCCTTTCTCTTTGCACCGCGATGCCCTTTCCTTCGGTTGGGACCTGCGCAAATTGGCGAAAGAAGAAAAGCTGCGTCTCATCTTTACCTCTCCCCGCATCTTCCTGTCCAGCTTGCAATCGCCTGCAAGTCCCCTGAACCACACTATTCAGGAGTGGGATGTCCGGCGCGTGGTCCTTGATAGCATTTCCCATTTCACTCGCATGACCAGAAACCCCATAGAACTGCGTGAGATCTATAACAATGTCATTAACAGCCTGAAACGGGAGGGCATAACCACTATTCTGACCAGCGAGGACAGTGGCACCAGTTTATTAACTGAGGAGAGGGGACGACTCTCCTTCGTCGTGGATAACATCATCCTCATGCGCTACGTGGAGATTGACAGCACCATGCAAAGAGCGATACTGGTGCTTAAAACACGAGGCAGTGACCATGCTAAGGAGATAAGACGTTTTGAACTCCAAGAGGGTGGCATAGTCGTAGGAACCAGATTCGAGGGGCGAGAAGCTTTGCTGAGCGGTAGCCCCCGGTCAATGGGACCTAGGCCATGAGAGGCTGACCCCTTGGCGGAGTGGAGGAAGAATTGAGAGGGTTGCAGAACCGCCCCGGTGGGCTGTGCAACCCTCACTTTATCTCGCTCTCCTACTATTGTGGTAGACAGTCTGAGCCACAAGTTGAGTCTCAGTTGAGGCCACGGAGTTTTTCCACAATCCCCTCGATGCGATGCGCCGCTCCCCCGATGGCCTTCAGGGAAATGAGGATGTCCTGAGTGATGTCCCTGTTGCCTTCAAGTCTCTCTTGTAACGATTGGACGTGCCAGACAATGATGGTCAGAGGGTCGTTGATTTCACCGCTCAGGGCGATGGCCATATTGGCGATGGCTGCCGTCTTCTCTGCCTCGATCACTTTCTCTTGCAACTTCTTTATCCGCAACTGTGCCCTGATCCTGGCCAGTAGTTCGTGAGCATCAAAGGGTTTGGTCAAATAGTCGTCGGCTCCTACCTTGAGGCCAGCGATCTTCTCCACCATGTCTCTCCTGGCAGTGAGCATGATAATGCTCAGCCTGGTAAAGCGCGGGTCCTGGCGTAGACGGCGGCATACCTCATAACCATCTATGTCCGGTAGCATCAGGTCCAAGACCAGCAAATCCACATCCCCTTCTTCGGAGGAAAGTTTCTCCAGACATTCCTCGCCACCGTAGGCATAGAGGACTTTGTACTTCTCCCCCTCCAATAGCCCACCGAGCATTTCAACTATGTCGGGATCATCGTCAACCAACATGATCCTCTGTTTCATAGTCTTCTCTCCTCCTGCTAAATCCAGCCGCCCATATGGTCAATTCAGCACTTCCAGCAGTGCAGAGCTACTCGCTGCCTTACCCTGAACGCCGGGAACGACCCAGATAAGTTCAAATGCCTTTGCTCATTCCCCGCCGGAAGATTCACCTATGACCCCATCAATCGGGTAAGCGGTCATAATGCGGATCGTCTGTTTGAAGCCCAGCTTCTTTAGCAAATCCAGGTTCCCGGCTGCGACCACAGACAAGTTGTTGGCTCCCTTGGCCTTGAACCTCTTGGCAATCTCACTAACCAGAGCTGTCCCGATACCGCGGCGCTGATAGTCAGGATGCACTGACACGACGCTAACTATGGCCCTCGATCCGTCAAAGACTCCTCTGATGAGTCCTGCCGCAAGGCCATCCTCCTCAGCGACAAGGAATTCGGCCGCATCGCAGTCGCAGACCCGCAACATGGCCTCGGGACCATCTATCTCCGGATGTCCAAACTGCAAGTTGGCCTTCAGAACCTCCACCAATTGATCACAATCGGCAGGCACGAAATCTCTGATCAGCATCTGGTCCGCCTCCTATCTGTTCATTCCTCCGCTCAAAGAAACCTGTTTTTTTCTGTGCGGAGCGCCGTATGATTTCCCAAAATATACACAGCCAGCCTCACTTTACTCATGGAGAGTGTCAACAACCAGGTTTCTGAACTATCCTCTGAACACTTACTTCTATTATACCAGCTTTTGGCACCCTTGACAATGCAAAGTCAAGGTGCGATGCACTTGGCGATTAAGCAGGCTCAATGGCATACAGAATCGTCATCAACCGTTCATAGTCGTGCTTGAGGAGCGAGGCCACCTCACGGGCCGTTCGCCCCAACCATTCGGCGTCCTCTCCCCGCTGGCGGTAGGTCTCTCGCACGTGGGCGGCAACGAACTGCTCGGCTGACACCTCACCGGAGGCTGAGAAGAGCAAGCGCAGATAATAGAGCCGCTGGCTGAAAGCCTTCACTTCTTCAGGCGTGCATTGGTAGACAGAGTGGTGCAAAGGCGGTGGCTGGGGCGGCAAGTGCTGGTGAATGACACCATCCTCGACCCAGCCCACCAGAATAACGTTGAACTCGGTGTGCAGAATACGCCGGAGCTGTGGATGTTCATCATAGATGTTCTCGTCAAAGACCTCCTTGGTACTGCGACGCACAGCCCGGCGGCCTGGCTCGGGGCTGGCGGTGGTGCCATAACTGACAACGCCATAAGCGTAATCGGCACCTCCCACCTGAACTTTGACCAGACTGCCCAAAGCTGGCGGCTGGTTCAGTTTCTCACTCTCAGCCACAAAGCCGGTGGTGGTCGTCTCGATGATCTCACCGATTTTCATTGTTCGGTTCGCTCCCTTGATGAATGCGCAGTTACCGCAGTTTCAAGATTGGCTAGGCTGGATACTTCTAAAGATCGCAGGTAACTACTCAGGCGTCGTCTGGAAAGAGGCAGCCTACTCACGGAATAACTTCGTTTGATGTCATTGCGAGCGTAGCGAAGCAATCTCCTGCCTTCGACATGTAAGCAACGGTGGAGATTGCTTCGTCACTTCGTTCCTCGCAATGACAGGCTGAG
>SOHZ01000222.1 GCA_004377365.1 Anaerolineales bacterium
TGCTAGTCATTGTTGCCTTGCTCAGTTTGCTGAGCAAGAACCTGGCCGAACTGATAGGTAACTTTATTATCGTTAGCTCTCTGTGGATCGGCATCTGGCTTTACATTTACCTCTTTTTCTTCGTCAATGCTCTCATCCTCAACGATACAAGCATCCTGCGGGCCATCTGGAACAGCTTCAGCGTGGTCAGGCGCAATTTCTGGTCCACCATTGGCCTGATGCTGTTGATAGGGCTCATTGGGGCAGGGTTTTCCATAATCTGGCGGATGCTGAGCACCAACTCTTGGGGGACACTGTTAGCCATCGTAGGCAACGCCTATATAAGCAGCAGTCTGGCTGCAGCCAGTCTCACCTTCTATCGTGATAGGTACGTAGCCTGGCAAGAGGAGTTGGCAGGACAAGCGGAGGTTGGTCAAAAGTGACAGGCGAGTTTCTACACTACGATGCAACGGACATCCAGGTTTTGGAGGGTCTGGAGGCAGTGCGCCGCCGGCCCGGAATGTACATCGGTTCCACTGACGTGCGCGGCCTGCACCATCTGGTCTATGAGGTGGTGGACAATTCGATAGACGAAGCACTGGCCGGAGCCTGCGACCGGATCGAGATCACTATCCACAAGGACAACGTGGTGACCGTCACAGACAACGGCCGGGGTATCCCGGTAGATATCCACAAGCCAACAGGTAAACCGGCCCTGGAAGTGGTGATGACCATCCTGCACGCCGGGGCCAAATTCGGTAGCAGCGGCTACAAAGTGGCCAGCGGTTTGCACGGCGTGGGTGTCTCGGCTGTCAACGCCCTGTCTGAGTGGATGGAAGTGGAGGTCAAGCGCGATGGCAGGCTTCACCGCCAGCGCTACGAGCGGGGCGTGCCCGTCACACCGGTAGAGGTCATCGGCAAGGTCCCCGCCAAAGAAATGGGCACCACCACCACGTTCCTGGCCGACAGCGAGATTTTGAAGACCCTGGATTACAAGTTCGAGGCCCTGATGCAGCGCTTCCGCGAGATGGCTTTCCTGACCCGGGGCCTGACCATCAGGTTCTGTGACGAGCGCAACGGCACTGTTACGCCGACTAGCAAACTGGAGAATGTGCCGGCCCGGGAGATGACCTTCTACTTCGAGGGCGGCATCACCTCCTTTGTGCGCTACCTCAACAAGAACCGCAAGACCTTGCACGATCCTATCCACATCGAGAAGCAGGTCAACGACTCGCTGGTAGAGGCAGCCATCCAGTACACCGATGGCTACGCCGAATCGGTCTATGCCTTCGCCAACAACATTAACACCGTTGACGGCGGCACTCATCTGACGGGCTTTCGTTCGGCCTTGACCCGTACGTTGAACGACTATGCCCGCCGCAACAGTCTCCTCAAAGACAACGAGCCCAACTTTACAGGGGAGGACACTCGTGAGGGGCTGACGGCCATCATCAGCGTCAAGATGACCGACCCTCAGTTCGAGAGCCAGACCAAGGGCAAACTAGGCAACGCCGAGGTCAAAGGCCAAGTGGAATCAGTCGTCTCGGAAGCCTTTTCTTCGTTCCTGGAAGTGCACTCTCGGGAAGGCAAAGCGATTGTCAAGAAATGTCTGACTGCCTCCCGGGCTCGCTTGGCGGCCCGCCAGGCCCGGGACCTGGTCATCCGCAAGAGTGCCCTGGAGAGCATGACCCTGCCGGGCAAGCTGGCCGACTGCTCCGAGCGCGATCCATCCAAGAGCGAGTTGTACATCGTGGAGGGCGACAGTGCTGGCGGGTCGGCCAAGCAGGGCCGCGACCGGCGCTTCCAGGCCATCCTGCCCCTGCGCGGCAAGATCCTCAACGTGGAAAAAGCTCGCCTGGACAGGGTCCTGAGAAACAAAGAGATCCAGGCGCTCATCACTGCCCTGGGCACCGGCGTAGGCCACCAGTTCAACCTGGAAAATCTGCGTTATGACCGCGTGATCGTCATGACCGACGCCGACGTGGATGGAGCGCACATCCGCACCCTGCTTCTGACCTTCTTCTTCCGTTACATGGGGGCCCTCATCAAGGACGGCCATCTCTTCATCGCCCAACCGCCCCTTTACCGCATCCAGAGCAAGAGAAAGCACTACTACGTTTACAGCGAAGCGGAGAAGGACCAGCTTCTGGCCAGGCTCAAGGGGGACAACGTGACCATCCAGCGTTACAAGGGCCTGGGCGAGATGAACCCGGAGCAACTGTGGGAGACCACCATGAACCCCGAGGCGCGGACCATCCTACAGGTGACGGTGGAAGACGCCACCGCCGCTGATCGCACCTTTGACATGCTGATGGGTTCCAGCGTCCCGCCCCGCAAACGCTTCATCCAAACCCACGCTAAGAGTGTGCGGAATCTGGACGTGTAAACATTCTATTCGGCGTGAACACCATCTGGTGAGTGAGGTGTGGCCATGGCAATGGTATCCCCTGAATTATTACAAGAAATCGTTGACCGATTGGTAGAGGGATTGCGCCCTGAGCAGATCTACCTGTTTGGCTCGTGGGCCCGGAGTGAGGCAGAAGAGGATAGCGACATTGATCTGCTGGTGGTGGTGCCGGATTCCGACCTGCCCCGCCACCGGCGCGAGGCCCTCTCCTATGACCTGTTGTGGGGATTGACAGTGCCGGTAGACGTGATCGTCCTGACGCGGGCCGAGTTTCAGCGGGCCAGCCGGGTAAAGACATCGCTGGCCTCCACGGTGCAGGCCGAAGGCGAGATGCTCTATGGATGAGGCCAAGCTTCACGAAATCCACACCTGGCTGGCCAAGGCTGTGCACGATCTCCGATCGGCTGAGTGGCTGATGGCTCGTCCTGATCCGCTTTGCAACGCAGCCGGATTCCACTGCCAGCAGCTGGCCGAAAAAGCGCTGAAAGCATACCTGACCTGGCGTGATGAACCATTTGAAAAGACACATTCGCTTGTGGCTCTGGTGGCAAAGTGCCTGCCATTTGACGCATCCTTCAAGACGCTGCGGGCCGCCGCCACTACCCTGACCCCTTATGCGGTAGCGGCGCGCTATCCCGGTGATCTGCCAGAACTGACCGAGGCAGAGACCCAGGAGGCGCTGGCGCTGGCACGTGAAGTATGGGATTTCGTACTGGAACGCTTGCCGTCAGAAGTGCAGGTGGGAGAGGAATGACACCACAATTCACCAATTGTGCAAGAGTGTCCGCAGTGAGAAACTGCGGACGTTTTTGTTTACTCATAGACTCAGTAGATCACGATTTGAGGCTCAAAGCGGACCACAGTCCGCGTTTAGGCCGCTGGACTGTGGTCCAGCAGGAGCAATTTGTGATCTACTGAGTCTAGCTATGAGTCTTGCATCTGTGGAGGAAGAATGACCCAACTGCGAAGTCAATTTGCAAAGAGGCGGTGCCACAGTCGCGAGGGCAGCAGAGGGGATACCACGCCAGTGGGGGCCTGCCTCTACAGATTGCCGGCCATGGCCGGCAACGTCTGGGAATGGACGTAGAGTTTGTGGGGGAGGAGTTGGGCCTACTTACACCCCCTTGAACCCGCCTACCAGTTTCTCCGGCGCCACCTGGCGTTGGATCATGAATAGCACGAACAAAGAGGGGATGACCAGAATAACCGCCATGGCACTGCTCACCTCCAGATACCCTTCGCCAACGGCCAGGAAAGTGCGGACCGGCAGAGTCGTGGTGTGGACGCCATAGGTCATCAGGGTCAGGGTCAACTCGTTGTACGAGTTGGTGAAGGTAAAGATGATGGACGACAGGATGCCAGGCAGGACCATGGGTAGGATAACGTGGAAGAAGGTGCGCACCGCGTTGGCTCCACATACGCTGGCCGCCTCCAGCACCCGCTCGTCCAGTCCCTCAAAGGTGGACGAGAGGACCAGGATGGCATAAGGAGCACAGATGGCGGTGTGCGCCAGGGCCACTCCGATGTGGGTATCAATCAGGTGCAGACGGTAAAAGATGCGGGCCACCCCCAGGGCGTAGGCGATGGGTGGGATCATGCGCGGCAGCAGGATGACCGACATCAACACCTCCTTGCCGGGGACGCCCCGTCGCCCAAGGGCCCACCCGGTAGGGATGGCAATCAGGGTGCTCATGACCACCGCCATAGCAGCGATGATCATGGTGTTCTTGGTGATCTCTGGCACCTGGCCGATCTGCCAGGCCCATTTGTACCAGTCCAGGGTCAGAGTAGGCGGAATCCAGGCCTTGCCGAACCAGTCCTTGCCCACCGAGCGCAACAGCATGATGGTGAAAGGGGCATAGATGAAAAGGCCGAAACACAACAAAAAGGTGACGATCAACAGCTTGCGAGCATTCAAGATGGATTGGACGTACTGGCGTAACAGGCTCATGCTATCGGCCTCCGTAGTACCCTCATGTAGATGGACAGGAAAGCCACCTGCAGGATAGCCATGACCACCGACATGGCGGAGCCCATGGACCACCGTGCCGGGCTGAAGGACTCGATCTGGGTGTAGATGGCCACCGACAGGGGGCGGTAGTTGCCACCGGTGACCAAGGGGATGCTAAACGAGCCAAAGGCGGCCATAAAGGTCAGCACCGAACCGGCCAGGATGCCGGGCGCGATCAGGGGCAGGACAATGTGGCGTAGCACCTGCCAGCCGTTGGCCCCAGCCACCGAAGCCGCCTCCTCAATGCTGCGGTCCAGCCCTTCCAGGGTGGCCAGAGTGGTTAAAGCGGTGTAGGGGAAATAATGCCACAGGTAGAACAGGATCATACCGGGCACAGTGTAATTGATATTCAGCTTGGGTAAATGCAAAATCTGAGTGATAAAGAGATTGATCCAACCTCGGCTACCATAAAAGACCAGCAAGCCCAGGGCGCCTACCAGTCCGGGCACGGTAATAGGGATGAGGATGGTCAGCCGGAAGAAGCGGTGGCCCCGCAGCTTTTCGCGGAGGACAAGGGTCAGCGGCACGCTGAGCACCATGGACAACAGCGTGGACGTAATGGCCAGCACGAAGGTCAGGAGAATGACCTGCCGCGTGCCGGGCTTGCTCAGGAACTCGACGTAGTGGGCCAGCGTCCAACCCACGTCCTGGCCCTCGGGTCGCAGGCTGCGCACCACGGTGACCATCATCGGATAGAAAAACAGGCCCAGGAAGCCGACGAACCCTGGGCTCAGCATCAGCAGGGTCAGTACGCCCTGGCGCTGTCGGCGGAGGAAATCAGCCATTCCACTCTCCCATCTCTCAGGTATCCAGCCCCTATCAGGATAAGATGAGCGGTTCGACAGGTGGCTCACCACAAGCATCCTGAGTAAGCCGAAACTGCGTCCTGAGCGTGCCGAAGGGCGTAGTGGAGGCCGTATCGAAGGGCGCGGTTTTGCAACGAATCGGTGTTTAAGCCGCACCCCCTTCGACAAGCTCAGGACAGGCTTCGATACGCTTCGCTGCTCAGGATGCTATCGCTCTAACCGGTTGAACATTTCGGTCAGCATGTACTAGCTAGAGGAGGTAGACAGGATAGCCATACCCCACCCACCTCCTCATAGAGACTCGATCACAGATCGCTCCCACTGGATTGCAAATCCAGCGGCCAGGCAGCGGATTACAAATCCGCTGCGAGCAAAAACGCGATCTGCTGAAACTCACATCAGGTTGGCCTACTTGGGTACCAGCAGATCCGCGCCCTGCTCCTTGATCAGGCTTTTCACCTCGCTGTTGAGAATGCGAAGACGGGCTGGCTCCATGTCCTCCCAGGCCGGGATGGTGACCCAAACCTCGTCCGGGATCTTGTCCCAGATATCGGTGCCGGTGTACTGCCACATGGTGGTGATGAGCTGTACCTGCTGCTGGTCGCTCAGCAGGTAGTTGATCAGCCGGTAGGCCACAGCCTTGTACTCATCAGGGATGTCCGTGGGTACGATCAGATAGCCGTCAGAACCAGCAGCCATGCCCTCAGCCAAGAAGCCGGACTTGATGGTGGGGGGCATGGTGCCCTGGCTGCGCGACCACAGCGAGTAGTCCATGGCGTAGAAGCTGATCCAGGTGTCACCGGCGTTGAAATCCTCAAACATATTAGGTGGCTCGGCCGGTAGAGGCAGCTTGGCATAGGTGTAGAAATCCTGAAGCTTGGCCCAGGCGTCCTGCCACTCCTGGGTCGCCTGCAGTTCCTCCAGGGGAATGGCCTTGTCCTCGGCATCCGCCATGGCAACGAAGGCATTGAGGAAGCTGTAGGGGATGCGGTAGGACGAGCCGGACTTGGCGTCGGGGCGAACGATGCCAATGTGCCCTTTCCACTCCTCGCGCCTGTCGTAGAACTCTTTCCACGAAGTGGGCGGATCGGTGATGTACTCAGAGTTGTAGATCAGGGCGTACTGGCTTCTCCAGTACAGAGCGCCCTTGCCGCCGATGTCGGTGCCCAGCACTTGCATCAGATAGTTGCGGGGGCACTTGCCCAGGTTGGGAATGATGTCCAGCTTGTCCGTGTACAGGGTCTCCAGCCCGATGTCCTGCTCCAGCGCGTCGGGGATGGTCTCAGGCTTTACGAAGAGCAAGTGGACGTCACCCTGGCCCGCTTCCCAGGCCTTCATGCGCTCGAGCTGCTCCGATGACTTGCTGACCAGGTAGTTGACCTTGATGCCCAAGTCCGCCTCGATCTGGGGGATGACATACTCCTGCCAATACTTCTGAAAGTTGGCCCCCGAGTTGGTGTCCACCAGGGTGATCTCCGTAGGCAGGCCCTTCCCCAGCATGTAGGTGTCAATGAACTCTGTGGCTGTCGCTTCGGACGGAATCGCCAGCTTCCAGCCAGGTTGGATCACACCGGGGTCGGTGATGTAAGGGAAAGTTTCATCCTCCGTCGCTTTCTTGTTGGTAGCGCCCATGATGGCCGGGTAGGCCGCGCCGTTGCCCAGATATTTCTCAGCAATGTTCCAGAGACTGTCATCCTTCTGGACGGTGTAGGTCTCCTGCCCCAGCGGGGCAGCGCCAGCCACACTGACGCTGAGAGCTGGCAGCAAAGCCAGCACTAAAACGAACGCTATGGTCCATACTCTTTTGGACATTTCTATTTATCCTCCTCCTGCATTATTGGAATGGTAATGACGAGGGCCAGATAGCCCCCAAGCTAAGAGACCCGCCTTTTTGCTCTCCGTTCCACCACCTCCTTTCAAATCATAGCTTTCTCGGAAAGTTCCATAGTGCGTTTTCACGAGTGAAGAGCAGCTTGGA
>SOHZ01000649.1 GCA_004377365.1 Anaerolineales bacterium
TTGTTCACCAACCTTATTCCCGCCCTGCTGATTAAGGAGATTAACGAGACAATCCGTGAGAGCAGCGCGCGCAAGATTTTCGTCTGCAATCTGATGACCCAACCCAACCAGACAGATGGCTATTCAGTGGCCGACCACGTGCAGGCCATCCAGACCCATTGTGGCTTCCGACTGGACTATGTGCTGGCGAACAAGGGCAACGGCATTAGCGAGGATGTGCTGGAACGGTATCGTAGCGAGACGGCCCGGTTGGTCGAACCGGAATGGGTAGTGACCGACGAGTCCCAAGTCGTACTTTTTGCCCACACGCCTCAACAACTGACCATGATCGAAGGGGCCATTGTGGTGGAAGACAACCTGGCTAATGAGAGGTTGGAGACCGACGAACGCAGCGGCGAGCGCAAGATCATGGTGCGCCACGATCCAGCCCGCCTGTCAGCAGCCATTTTACAACTGCTACAGGATTATGCGCTAAGGCAGTTGTCGGTTCGCCGGGCCATTTTCCGGGAGTACGATGTGCGCGGCGTGGTAGGCGTTGATCTGACTGCCGGTGCGATGGAGACCATGGGCCGGGCTTTTGGTACTTATGTGCAACGGCGCACCGGCCGGCGAAGGGTGGCCATCGGCTATGATGCGCGGGTGACTTCCAGGTCTCTACACAAAGCGACTATCAAGGGCCTGGTTTCCTCCGGATGTGAAGTTATTGACCTGGGCCAGGTGCCCACTCCGTTGGTCTCGTTTGCGGTGAACCATCTCTTTGTAGATGGCGCAGTGCAGGTGACAGCCAGCCATAACCCGGCAGAGTTCAACGGACTGAAACTACAAGTAGGGACGGATCCGCTAGCCGGGGAGGAACTCCAACACGTCGAGCGTCTCATCGCCCACCGCGCGTTTACCACGGGCAAAGGGTGGGTTACAGAAGCCGACGTTGTCACGCCGTACCAGCATTGTATTCAGCAAAAAGTACATCTCTCCCGACCGCTCAAGGTAGTCATAGACGCTGGCAACGGGGTAAACGGACCTCTGGCCGTAGAGGTGATCCGATATCTGGGCTGTGAGATAATCCCGCTCTATTGTGATCCAGATGGACACTTTCCTAACCATCCTCCTGATCCTGTTGAAGCGGAAAATCTGCAAGACCTGGTGACCAAAGTCAAAGAGACCGGTGCCGATGTGGGCATTGCCGTTTAGGGCGAGGGTGATCGGCTCTGCGTCGTGGATGAGCGCGGTGAGATCGTGCCTCCCGACCGCTACCTGCTCCTCTTTGTCCGCGAGGCGTTACGAGATGGGCCGGCTAAAGTGGTGTTCGAGGTGCGCTGTTCCGAGTCTCTCTTCGAGGGTGTCACGAAATATGGTGGCATTCCGGTGATGTCCAAGTGCGGCAATACTGCCATCCTGCCTCGTATGCGGCAAGAGAAAGCCGTTCTGGGGGGGGAACTGAGTGGACACATCTTTTTCAACGACCCGCCCATTGACTTTGACGACGCTCTCTTCGCCGCGTGTCGCCTGCTGGAGTACGTTGCCGCGTCCGATCAAGCGCTGAGCGCGATGCTCGACGAGGTATGGTCGGGGCTTCCAGAGTACGTCAGTTCACCCGAATTGCGTATCCCCTGCCCCGACTTTCGCAAAACCGAGATCGTTGAGAAACTCCGCCAGGCATTTATTGACAAGTACAAGGTGATTGACATTGACGGAGCACGCATCTATTTTGACGAGGGTACGTGGGCCTTGGTTCGAGCTTCGAACACACAACCCCGCCTATCGCTGCGTTTCGAAGCGCGGACGGAGAAACAACTAGCTACGATCAAGAATGAGCTACGGCGTGAGTTGGCAAAGTACTTGCCCGACGTAGAGTTTTAGGATGAATGAATGCAGACATTTTCCGCGCTTATAGTACCACTCGAGACTCGGGGCGTTATCGGCAGTTCTGAAGACACAACAAATTGGAGCACTTGAGACATGGTTAGCAGTTATCCTACATTAGTCATATTAGCAGGTGGTTCGAGTTCACGACTGTGGCCACTGCGCGAAAAGTCGTTAGTAAAGTTTCTGGATAAACCTTTGCTCGAGCACCAACTGGAAACATATGTAGAGTTGGGCTTTAGGAATATAGTAGTCGTCTGCAATCCGGATAACCAAAATCCAATCCGAGATATCCTTGTGAAATTTGACCACAAAATTGAGTTTCAAACTTTTGTTCAGACCCAACCCAAGGGAATGGGAGACGCTCTACTTACACTGGAGCCAATGTTAGCTAGTGTGGCAGACCCGATGCCCGTCTATATTTGTCAAGTCCATGACATATTCGACCAGTCTCTACACAGAACGATGCTGCGCGCTTATCTCGACAATTCTCAGATTACTTGGCTTGCATCTTACAGAGTTGAGGATTATTTTCCAGGTGGTTATTTAGTTGTTGACGACGAGTTAAAAATCACAAACATCATTGAGAAACCTCCACAAGGAGAAGAACCAAGTGATCTGGTCAATATCGTGGCCCATATCCATCCTGACCTACGCCGGCTCCTAAATCAGGTGAGGCTAGAATATGCCCACGACAATCCCCATGATGATCACTATGAGCGGGCAATGGCAGAGCTCATGGATGTAACCCCCTTCAAAGCTATCCCGTACCAAGGACCATGGCAGCCCGTCAAATATCCTTGGCATGTTCTTGAAGCCATGAATGACTATCTTGGTACCATTGAGCATCACATTGCCGACGGTGTTGACATGGAAGACAGTGTTCACATAAGCGGCCCTGTGTATATTGAGAAAGGCGTAAGGCTCCTCCATGGGGCGGATATAAGGGGCCCCGCCTATATTGGTGCCAATTCGCTCATTGGTCAATATTCGCATGTAAGGGACTCGATGATATCTCGGAATAGCATCATTGGAATCGGATCGGAAGTGAATAGGAGCTATATAGGACAAGGGGCAAGGCTACACGCTGCCAAGGTATTAGATGCCATATTAGCTGATAATGCAGGTCTAGATGAGCATGTCAACCTGTCCGCTGGAATGATCACGGCAAATTTCCGTGCGGATGCAGGCCATGTCAAATCCACAGTAAAAGGACAGAGAGTAGATACAGGTCGCACCAAGTTCGGAGCCGTCATTGGTGCAGGGTCGTTTGTTGGGATCGGAGCAATGTTAATGCCCGGTGTCAAGATTGGCGAGGGCTGTGTCATAGGCCCATTGACGCTGGTTCTTGAGGATATTCCTGACAATACCCTCTATTACTCGGAGCAAGAATACGTTAAGAAACAGATTTCCAAGTAACTGGCGTTTGGCCAGTTCGTCAAATAGTTCACTTTACCTGGAGACATTACATGGGAGCACCCGAAACCATCAGTCCTACAATATTCCGTGGATCTGATATTCGTGGCAAGGTGGGTAAAGATCTGACGGGTGTGACTGCTGAGATCATAGGCAAAGCATACGGAACGTATGTCAGACGAAAAGAAGGGCAAAGGGTATATGTTGGCCATGATAACCGCCCCAGTTCAAACAAGCTTGCTGATGCTTTTGTTGATGGTTTAGTGACAACTGGGTGCAGGGTAATTGAACTCGGTTTTGTGCCTACCCCCCTGCTCTACTTTGCTTCGGTAAAAGACAACGGCTCTTTCGGCGCCATGATTACTGGTAGCCATCTGCCAGTTACGTCAAATGGCTTCAAGTTTTGCCAGGGTAGCCGGACACTCCATGGAGAGAGCATACGCCAGCTCTACGACATAGCATTGGAAGAAGAATTCACCTTAGGCGACGGGTCACGCTCTCCGTCCAAGTCTGCTGTCAGCGAGTATGTAGAGCATATTTTAAAACTGAAAATCCACAAATCAGGAATGAAGATCGTTGTAGATTGTCAAAATGGAGCAGCAAGTGAGTTTGCACCTGCACTCTTTGAGAAGTTGGGTGTGTTGGTGCATCGTCTACACTGCGACCCAACTGCGCCCTACCCCTTTGAGCAGCCAGATCCTCAGTATTCAGCCAATCTGGGGCCTTTGCAGAAGTTGGTTAGGGAAGTAAACGCTGACGTTGGAATTGCCTACGATGGAGATGCCGATCGCCTTGGAGTTGTGGACAATCGAGGGAATCATATTCCCGCTGACCGCATAGTTGCTATCTTTGCACGTGACGTACTTGCCAGGAATCCAGGTGCAAAGGTGGTCTTTGATATATTGAGCTCCCAAGTCTTGGCTGATGAGATTAGCAAAAACGGAGGCACACCGATTGTCTGGAAATCTGGACATTCCTTCATCAAGGACAAGTTACATGAAGAAGGCGCCTTGCTTGCGGGAGAAAGCAGCGGGCATATCTTCTTTGCTGATCGCTACTTTGGATATGATGATGGCATCTATGCTTCTTGTCGCCTTTTGGAGTTGCTATCCCGAAGCGATAAATCACTATCGCTGTTAATGGAAACAGTGCCTCGCATATTCACATCTCCAGAAGAGCGGCCTCATTGTCCAGATGACAAGAAGTTTCAGATAGTCAAGGATATCGAGACTGCGTTTCGTCAAGATGGGTACCAGCTTACAACAGTTGACGGTGTGAGAATACACTTCCCCCAGGGGTGGGGACTCGTTCGCGCATCAAATACAGAGGCAGTGCTAAGTTTGCGCTTCGAGGCGATGACTGCAGATGAGCTGAGGTCATATCGTGAGATTGTATGGGAGAAGCTAGCAGAGATTGGCCAGAGATATAATGTGGATTTCACAAGTGTTTAACAATGTGTCTTCAGACATGAGAGGGGGAAAAACGAAAGTGAGTAATATCAGACGACTAGTGCTCGATGTCCTGAAGCCTCATGAGCCTTCCATCATAGATTTAGCCCAGCAACTGAGTAATCTAGAGGGCGTTGACGCTGTTAACATTAGCATCTACGAGATAGACCGCAAAGTGGAGAACGCCAAGATCACTGTTCAGGGTAACAACATCATTTATGATGAGGTTCTGACAGTGATTCAGGACAATGGGGGCGCAGTACATTCCATTGATGAAGCGGTGGCAGGCACGATTATACTTGATGATGTCCCCACCCTCCAGGACTGAGCCTTAGTACTACAACCGCACTTGCTGAAGTGAGAGGGTTTGCAGATCTGTTTTCGCCTTGAGACAGTCATCCTGAGCCTGTCGAAGGATGACGTTCTCTCGAAAACCGCACTCTTCGACAGGCTCAGAGTGCTTGTTTTGCTAACTATGGTTGTAGTATTAGAGCCTACCCCAAAAGTGCTGCCCGCCCCGTTCTCAGGGCGGGCAGCCCCCGAGGACGGGGGCCTGAGTGAAGGACTGAGTCTTAATAAATCGCAAAAGGTGTAGATTAACGTAAATGGGTTTTCTGAAACGCAAACTGCAACAACTCAAGGAGTATGACGACATCGCTGAGATAGGCGATATCGCTCGTCGCTACTTTGTGATGAACGCCTTTGATGGCATATTGACCATCATTGGCGTCCTCACAGGGAGCTATGCGGCTCGTGTGGAGAGCGCCTCAGTGGTGATCTCAACGGGCCTGGCTACCTCCATCGCTATGGGGATATCGGGCCTGTGGGGAGCCTACTTCACCGAAACCGCCGAACGAAAGCGAGACCTCGATGAACTGGAGAATCACACCCTGACGGACCTGAGTGAGACCAGAATCGGGCGGGCCTCACGGGTGGCAGGGGTCATCGTGGCCCTGGTAGACGGCCTTGCTCCTTTTCTCTCCGCTATGGTGGCGCTCCTACCCTTTTTCTTCAGCTTCTCCCTGGGAAATATCTACCTTAGCTACTACCTCTCGCTGGGCATCTCTTTACTCTCTCTCTTCGGCCTGGGTGCCTTCCTGGGGGCGGTCTCACGGGAAAATATCATCTTATGGGGACTGAAGATGATCGGAGCAGGGCTGCTTTCCATCAGCCTGGGTTATTTTCTCGGAAGGTCGGAAGGCGGATGAAAAATCAAGACAAGCTTGTCTCCCTGGCTGCTGAAGCCAGAAAGAAGGCTCATGCGCCTTATTCCAACTTTGCTGTAGGGGCGGCCCTTTTGGCCAAGTCGGGCCGGATTTACACAGGCGGCAACGTGGAGAACGCCTCCTACGGCCTGTCCATTTGCGCCGAGCGAGTGGCTGTCTTCAAGGCCGTCTCAGAAGGCGAGCGAGAATTTGAAGCCATCGCCGTGGTCACCGAGAACGGCGTCACCCCTTGTGGGGCCTGTCGTCAAGTGTTGATAGAGTTCGGAGACGATATCCAGGTCATCGTGGCCGACGCTGCCGGCCACCGAAGGGTCTTTGCCCTCACTGACCTGATGCCCGAAGGATTCACCCCCGAGCACCTGCCATGACAGAGTTTTAAGACCTTGGGGCCATATCCTGAGTGGGTATGGCCTTTTCATTTGCGTCCTCAATAGCACGGTGGTATAATAGAGCCATCCTGAGGTATGCAGAGGAGCAAAATGGAGCCAGAGGGATTGAATGTCAAGATGGCTGAGGTCAGAGCTATGTGTGATGCCAAGGGCTTCTCGGCCGATCCGGAACGCATCTGGGAGATGCTGGCCTTGATCCACACCGAGGTCTCTGAAGCTACCGACTGCTACAAGAAGGGACAGCCCCTGAAAGCCGTGGGCGAGGAACTGATTGATGCTATCATTCGCATCCTGCACCTTCTCTCGGCTCTGGGCCTTGACGCCGAGGCCATCTACCGACACAAGATGGCTGTGAACTGGGAGCGGCCATATAAATACAACACAGTGAGGGGAGGGTAAGGGGGGCAGTGTGGGCAGAGAACGCCTTTATCGAACCGAAGCCATTGTCCTTAAGCGGAATAACTTCGGCGAGGCCGACCGCCTGCTGACGCTCTACACCCCTGAGTGGGGCAAGCTGCGGGTCATCGCCAAGGGGGTGCGCAAGCCCACCAGCCGCAAGAGCGGCCACCTGGAGCTTTTCACCCACAGCCGGTTGCTCGTCGCCAGGGGACGCAATCTGGACATCGTGACCCAGGCCGAGACGATTCATTCCTTTCGCCCTCTGCGGGAGGACCTGTTACGTATCGGCTGGGCCTACTATACCGCCGAACTGCTGGATCGCTTCGTGGAGGAAGGCGTAGAGAACCGCCCTCTCTTTAAACTGTTCCTGGCCACGTTGGGCCGGCTCTGTGAGGACGTGGACCTTGATTTGACAGCTCGCTTCTAGGAACTGCGACTTC
>SOHZ01000236.1 GCA_004377365.1 Anaerolineales bacterium
CAGCACCAGTGAGTTGAGCCCGTAGACAGCCAGCAATGCGGTGGCGATCAGATAGGCAAGACCCCAAAGCGACACGCTACAGCCTCCTGGCATGGATTTGGGCCCAAAGGCCCAGGACATTGAGGAGTCTCCAGAAAACTGAGCTAGTATACCACCTTTTGTCGCTTATTACAAATTTCGGGTTTAACCACAATGCCGTTCGGTTAAGCGCCGTCGGCTGAGCAGCACAGCGGTATCCCTTCAGAGGAGCCTATTGGTCAAGAGAGCCTCCGCATACATCTTGTGTCCAGCACAGGGCGACAACAAAAAGGCCCAGTTCATAAAAACTGGGCCTTTTTGTGCAATGTTACAGCGTGTTTAGTAATTCTTCAGGATGATGGGCAGGTAGACGCCGCCAGCCCCGGGCGCGGTGATGTTCACGCTGTCTGAGTTGTTGCCGCTGTCTGAATCGAGCTGATCGGAAGCGCTGATCTCAGCCACGTTGGTGATGGTCTGACCCGCCGTGCCCTCATCCACTGTTGCCGTGATGGTCAGGATGACGACATCGCTGTCATGCAGGGTGCCGACGGTCCACAGGCCAGTGCCGTCATTGTAGCTGCCCTGCGTAGCGCTGGACGTGACGTAAGTCACGCCGCCGGGTAGGGCGTCGCTGATGACCACCCCCGTCGTGTCGTTGGGTCCGTTGTTGGTAACGCTGATGGTGTAGACTATGGTGTCTCCCTCGTCCGGCGCAGCATCGTCCACCCCCTTGTTCACGGCCAGGTCGGCGCTTTGTACCGGCACTGCGGAGCACTCGCCGCTGACGGGATCGGGTGGGCTGCCATCGGGACACACCGGGTCCGGGTCGTCCGGCGGGTCGGGCACGTTGCTGCTCGTCACGCTGCCGGTGTTGGTGATGGTCTGCCCCTCGCTGTCAGGATTGATGGTGACCGTGATGTACAGGGAAGCTATGTCGTCTACCGCCAGGCTGGGGATACTCCACTCCAACGGATCATCGCAACCAGCAGGAGCGCTGTCGCCCGAGACGCCGGTGCAGGCGACCTGATTGGGCAGATCATCGGTGACGGTCACGTCGTAGGCGGTGTAGGTGCCAGTGTTAGTCACTTGCCAGGTGTAGAAAACCTCATCGCCAACCACCAAGTACCCGCCGTTCACGTCCTCTGCCGTCTTGGTGATGGACAGCTCGGTATCGAGAGGTTCAGGCGTAGTCTCACACTCGCCACTGACCGGATCGGGCTCGCTGCCATCAGGACAGATAGGCGGCGGATCGTCGGGCGGGTCAAACACGTTGCTGCTCGTCACGCTGCCGGTGTTGGTGATGGTTTGCCCCTCAGTGCCAGGATTGATAGTCACCGTGATGACTAGGGAAGCTGAGTCGTCTGGAGCCAGGCTGGAAACCTCCCAGACCAACGGATCAGCGCAACCAGGGGCGCTGTCGCCCGAGACGGCCTGACAGGTGACCTGATCAGGCAGGTCATCGGTCACAGTCACATTGTAGGCGGTGTAGTTACCAGTGTTGGTGACTTGCAGGGTGTAGCGAATGGTTTCGCTAACTACCAAGGGCGGACCGTTGACGTCCTCTGCCGTCTTGGTGAAGCCCAAGACAGGCACCTGCATGGTGGTAGTGACGGTGCTGGTCAGGGCCGCGTTCTGCGGTAGGCTGCCCGGGTTGATGCCCAAAAAGCCGTGATTGACCAGCAAGGGATGATCGGCCAGATACTGATTGTTGCCATCAATGAGGATCGTGAAGGTGCGTGTGCCCGTGCTGCCAGGCTGGCCCGACGCTGGGACCGTGTCCAGGTACCAGGCAACCCGGCTATCGGTGGTTTCATCAGGATCGCTGGATGGATCGATAGAGGTAGCGATAATGGATCCGATGTCAGTGTCTACATCATCCCAAATCCAGACATATGACAGTGGCAGGTCGCCGGTGTTAGTATAGTGAAGGGTATAGGTTAGCGGTTGGTTCTGCTGAATGGTGGAGCTACTCGCTTGCTTGGTGAGTGAGAAAGTAAGCGTACCTGTAATAGGCACAACATAGTCCTCATCGCAGAAGAATTGGTCGTATTTAGGCTTTGCGGTGTCTTTCTGAACAGCGGTGTAGGGACACAACCGAGTGTTTTCTGGCCTGAGGGCGAGGAAAGTGTAAGTTACATCGGCCCCCACATTCGTCCCGGGCCAGTCGGGCAAGGGCAAGTAGAGGCGGTCGGTGGCAGTGAGAAGATCACTAACTCGATTACCCTCGGCGTCGATGCTGTAAAGGTCTGCTTCAGTGGCCATCAAGCGGTAGGCGCTAGGGTCGAAGTCAAGGTTGCCAACCGGGCTGAAAATGGCCTCCCCGGGATTACTACCCAGGTCATACTTTACGGTCACAGTAAAGGCGACGCCTACCACAATATCAGAGCTGGTTTGGGATACACCTGAGTTACCCGTACTCAAAGTGTCTCGTGTCTGGACCGTCTTGTCTGGGGCCGGATTCCCATAATAGTTGTCGGAAGTAGCCACCGGACTGGCATTGTCAGCATAGGCCGTAATCGTATATTGGTGGCTGAGGCTGGGAGTAACCGGGTAGGTAGCTAACCAGTAAGCATGATAGGCCGCCTCAGGGGCCACCTCGTCAACCGTGCGCTCTGGATCCTCCCCGTCCAAAAGCATCCAGTTGCCGTCTAGATCACCATAGTCGAGGTTGATGTTCACATCTGTGGCTGTGCTGGTTCCGGTGTTGGTAATGACAGCTTGCACGACGAAAACACTTGGTACGTCATCACCGGGAGGGTTGGGGTTACTATCCACGGTCGCCCATGGTGAGCTAATAATGTCCACCGCCAGTGTCGTCGGTTGCCTAAGGGGGGCGGAGGGATTAGACTCGCCTGGCACGAGGGGCGGGAAGTTATCAGTTTGAACGGGAGTAGTCGGCCACAGGTGCTCTGCCAGTGAAAGCTCGAAAGTTTGTGGCTGAGTCTGTGTCCCTCCACTGCTTGTGTCGCCGTCACCATAGATCTCGGTAGTGAGCTGGACAGGGTTGAGTAGGCCGACCTCGTAGCCGTCCTTCCAGTGGTCATAGTAGACCATCTGGTTGTCGGCCGTAGTCTCCCCGGTCATGTAAGTCTGATCTTTGCCCAGGACATCATCCTGAGAACCAGCCGACGAGGCGTGGACCTGGCTGGGCGCTATCCAGAGATAAGACGAAAGAAGACACAAGATTGCCAAAATACGAAGCAAATGAGTTTGATGTGACAGATTGGATTTTTTCATCGGACTTTCTCCTTGGACTTTTTATTTTAGTACGTTCTACCTATCTACCCCAGGAACTTGCGCACCGCCTCCAACAACTCTTCTGGGCCGAACGGCTTTCTCAAAAAATGCGCGCTGTGGTTACTGGCAACCTGTTTGACGGCCTGGGCCATGTCCCTGACGCTGATGAAGACGAAGGGGATAGCCATGCCAAGCGACTCGCGCCGCACCTGGCGATACAACTCAAAGCCATCCATCTCCGGCATGGCCACGTCAGTGACGATCACCTGGGGTCGGAAATGGCTGAAGGCTTCCAGCGCCTGCAGGCCGTTGGTGACCCCACACACGCGGTAGCCGTCCAGTTCCAACGTGTCTCGTATGGCTCCCAAGAGCGACGTGTTATCTTCTGCTACCATAATCCTGGCCATTCCCTGCCACCCCGTCTATCATCACTACCAATTATAGCTCACCGGGCACAAAAAAACATCCTCCCTGGGGAGGATGTTTGGGGGGTATCTTTTGGAGTTAGGGAGTAGGCCCTGGAGGTGGATGGGTCTACTCCGGCGGGACGAGGCCCAGTTGGGCGGCCAGGACGCGCATCTCGGCCTTGCCGCTCAGGTTGAGCTTGTTGCTGATGTTGCGCACGTGGGTCTTTACCGTCTTCTCGCTGAGCACCAGGCGCTCGGCGATTTCGGCGTTGGTGCAGCCCCGAGCTACCAGGTGGAACACCTCCCGCTCGCGAGGGGTAAGGGCTTGCAGGGCATCGGCTTCCCGTTCCTTCTCCTGGCGAGTGCGAGCCAGTTGCTGCACCACCTTGGCCGCCACTGTCGGCGAGAGCAGCATCTCCCCTCGGGCGATGGCGCGGATGCCTTCCACCAGCCGCTGGTGGTCAATAGTCTTGACCACGTAGCCCGAAGCGCCAGCGGTCAGCGCCGCCATCACCGTCTCCTCGGTGTCAAAGGCCGACAGCACGAGCACGGCTGTATTGGGCAGAGAGCGTTTGAGTCGCTGGCAGATCTCAATGCCGTCCATGTCAGGCATGGCGATGTCTAGCAGGACGACGTCGGGTTGCAGTTCGGCAGCCAGGCGTAGGGCCTCTTCGCCCCGGCTGGCCTCGCCCACCACCTGCATGTCATCCTCCATCTCCAGCAGCACGCCGATGCCCTCACGGAAGACAGCGTGGTCGTCCACCAATAGCAACTTAAGCATAATTTACCTCCGTTTCCAGCGGGAAGCAAAGGGTGAAGGTGCTGCCCTGCCCCACAGTGCTTTCCACCGTCACTTCTCCGCCGTGCAGGGCCATGCTCTCTTTAACGATGGCCAGCCCCAGCCCCGTGCCGGTCGCGCTGGCCGGAGTGTGCCGCCCCCGATAGAATCGCTCGAAGACGCGCCCCTGTTCGTCAGCGGGGATGCCTATGCCCGTGTCGCAGACGGCGATGTGCAAAGCGGGTTGGCCCCGCCACTTGCCGGTCCGCGCCTCCACCCACACTGAGCCACCGCGCGGCGTGTATTGCAAGGCGTTGCCCAGCAAGTTGTTTAGCATGAGGAGCAGTTGATTGCGGTCGGCGTGCAAAGTGGGCAGGCCGTCCGGCACCTGCCAGATGAGCTCGACGCCTTTGGTCTGGGCAGTGGCCAGGTGGGCGCCGACTACCTGTTGAACGATCTCGGCCAGTGGTAGCGGCTCAATTTGCAGTTTCACCACGCCCCGCTCCAGCCGCGACAGGTCGAGGATGTCCTCGATGAGCGCCTCCAAACGCTCAGTCTCGCTCTCGATAGTGGCCAGATAGTGCCGACGCTTTTCGGGGCGGCCCTTTTGAGCCAGGGCAGCGTAGAGCTTGATGTTGGCCAGGGGGGTGCGCAGGTCGTGAGACACATTGGACACGAAATCCGATTTCATACGGTCCACTTCTTTGAGGTGGGTGATGTCGTGCAGGAGTACGTACCACAACACTTGCTCGCCGTCCTGGATGAAAAGGGCGATGGTGACACCTAGATCGTAGCGACCGGTCTCCTCGATGCTGATCTCCCCTCTGGTGATGTGCGGCGACCGGTCTAGAGCCTCTCTCACCAACGCATTCAGGGTGGGATAGGGACACATCGCCAGGAGATTTTGACCGGCCATGTCGTCAGAGGCAGCGGCCAGCAGTTCCGCTGCTCGCTGGTTGGCCAACATGATGTCACACTGAGCATCAATAATCAGCAGACCATTGGTCATTTTCTGAATGACGGCTTCCATCTTTTGTCGGCTGCTCTCTCCAGCGGCGAAAAGGCGCGCGTTCTCGATGGCAATAGCCGCCTGGTTGCCGATAGCCTGACACAGGTTGATCTCTTCCTGGGTGAAATGCCGCTTCCGGCGACTCTCCCACACCTCGACGCATCCAATGAGCCGCTCCCTGACTGCCAGAGGCAAGTAGAGTACAGTGTTGCCCCCAAATTCCTCCAGTTGGGTCCGAACTTTCTCGCTTATCTCAGGGTCGGCCAGGCTGACCGTCAAGGGCTGCCGATCCCACAAAACCTGAAAGATTTCGAGGTCTTTCACAGGATAGACCGTACCCAGGTCGGACATCTGCTCTTTCTGCGAAGCGTGGGGAGTGATGTAGTCAGCGATGACGGTGACAGTTCTTTCCGCTTCGTTCCACTGGCAGACGCGGGCGCTGGTAGCATCCATGGCCAGGGTCATCTGTTTGGCTACTTCGTACAGCACCTCACCAACGTGCAGGGTGGATAGGACGGCAGCACTGGCCTGGAAAAGGATGGCTTGTTCCTCGACACGGCGGCGGGCTTCTTTGAAAAACCGGGCCCTCTCAATGGCAATGGCCGCCTGAGTTGCCACCGACGACAACGTCCTCAAATCGTCCTCGCCGAAGGCGTTGACCTCGGTGCTCTGCACATCGAGGACACCCACGACCTGCTCTCCCACCAGCATCGGCACGGCTATCTCCGATTGAGTTCCCTCCATCCCTTCCACGTACCGGTCATCTTTGGTTACGTCAGGGACATTGAGAGGCACCCTGCTGGCCGCCACCCAACCCGTGATCCCTTCCTGGCCTATCTTGATCCTTAGTCTCTCCCCCGCCGCTTGCAGGTAACCGCGCGCTGCTTTCATGCCAAGTTCTCCTGTCCCCTCATCAAGTAACAGGATGGCACAGTGAGAATAGCCGAGGGACCTCTGCAACACTTCGAGAATGTTCTCCAGAAGCTGCTCGAGATTGAGAGTACGCATCAAGGTGCTGCTCACCCTATGCAAAACCGTCACTTCCCTCATCCTCTCGGTGACTTTTTCATACAGCCGCGCATTCTCGATGGCGACGGTGGCCTGGTTGGCAAAGAGGGTGGCTAACCAGACGTCATCCTGGTTGAAAGTCCTTTCTCGCACATCGGTAATGGCCAACACTCCAAGAATCTGCTTCCGCCATTTCAAGGGCACCTCCAACACAGCAGTGAACGGCTGATCAGCCTCGTACAGTTGGGCCCTCCCTTTCCAGGTCCGGTAATCTTCCACGATGAGCGGTTCCCCAGTTTGGAACACCCTGCCCGCCATGCCCTCTCCCGGCCTGAGGGTGATTCCCACGTGTTCCTCAGCGTAGCCATAGCCGACAACCCATCTCAATTCCTCTCGCTCCTGGTCATATAAAAAGATGCCCCCGGCTTCAGCCCACAGCAGGGTGACCGCCCGCTCCACGATGGACTTTAGGAGCTCTGGCATTGCCAGTTGAGTAGTGATGTCCAGAGAAGTCTGATACAAGGCTGTCATCTCTCCGAGACGGCGCTTCGTCTCTCCGAACAACTGCGCGTTCTCGATGGCAATAGCCGCCTGCGAGGCCAGGGTGGACAGCAGCCATTCGTCGTCAGGGGTGAAGGAGTTGGTTTCGTTGCTGTGCAGGCTGATGGTGCCCAAGCACTTCTCGCCCACCATCAAAGGGGCAACGAGCAG
>SOHZ01000488.1 GCA_004377365.1 Anaerolineales bacterium
CTCAGAATGACACCAAGTGGAGGCGACATCTGCGTAATGTGACATTGTCGAACTACTCACTCCGTAAGTAGGGAGGCGGGTCTACGCCCATCTGGTCGAGCGCCACAAAAAATAGGAAGATTCAAATCCATGAGTCAGAAACCTGATCGCAACTTGGCTTTGGAATTGGTGCGGGCAACGGAGGCTGCTGCTCTGGCGGCTGGGCGCTGGATGGGCCGTGGTGATAAGATAGGAATCGACCAGGCAGCCGTAGATGCCATGCGCCTCTCCCTGAACAGCATCGTCATGGACGGGGTAGTAGTGATCGGTGAGGGAGAAAAGGACGAGGCCCCCATGTTGTACAACGGTGAGGTGCTGGGCACCGGTGATCCTCCGCCGGTGGATATCGCCGTTGACCCCATTGATGGTACCCTATTGACCTCCCTCGGTCTACCTGGAGCCATAGCAGTTGTCGCCCTCTCGGAGCGGGGCACCATGTATTTCCCTGGCAGCATTGTCTACATGAACAAAATCGCCGTGGGTCCTGAGGCCAAAGAGGTCATTGACATCAACGCTCCGGTGGAGGAGAACTTGCAAAAAGTGGCCAAAGCCAAAAAGCGGGATGTGGATGACCTGACGGTTGTCATCCTGGATCGGCCACGACATAAGAAGCTGATCAGTGAGGTCAGGGCTGCCGGGGCACGCATCAAGCTGATCCCCGCCGGCGACATCGCCGGCGGGCTGATGACAGCCATCGAGGATACAGGGATGGATATCCTGATGGGCATCGGTGGCTCGCCGGAGGCTGTGATCACCGCCTGCGCTCTCAAATGTATAGGTGGGGAGATCCAGTGCAAGCTCTGGCCCCGCAATGAGGAAGAACGACAGAAAGCTCTGGGCGAGGGGCTGGACCTGGAGCGGGTGCTGACCACAGACGACCTGGTTCAAGGCGACAACGTCTTCTTCGCTGTCACCGGCGTAACCGACGGCGAGCTCTTGCAGGGGGTCAAGTATTTCGGCAGCGGAGCCAAAACCTATTCCATCGTGATGCGTTCCAAATCAGGCACAGTGCGTCTGGTGGAGGCTACTCATCGGTGGGAGAAATTGATGCGCTTCAGCCAGATCAAATTTGACTGACCGACCATCGCCTCGGAAATCCGTCCCACCTGATGAGTCATCTGCAGACCGTATCGGCAGAGTAGCGATGACTGATTCGGTGGGATTTTGATATTGGGCCGTTCATAGGTTCAGACGCATCTGCACCAGCGTCTTCTCTTCCACAAAGCCGTATCTTTTGAGAGTCTCAATAGCCTCCTGATGAGAGGCGGACATTTTGACTGCCACACCCTGCCCCAGGTAATTTCCCAGAAGTGCCAGGGCCTGAGTGACCAGCATCTCCTCCACTTGTCCACGGTAATCAGGATGGACCATCATCTTCAAGCCGTGTCTTCCCAACAACCAGGAGGCGCGCACGGTGAGGGTGGCGACGAACCTGTCGGCCTCATCCACAGCCAGCCGCCAAGTTCGCCGGCCAGCAAAGATGTCATCAAGCCCATCAACTATCCTGTCGCCAAAGCCCTTTCGGAAATCCTCCTCACGAATGGGTCTGGCACGTTGCTCGCTGGCCGGGGTGGCGGCCTGGGCCAGTTCATACTCTTTGCGCCATTCGCTGTAGTCCCTCTGGCGCAAGGTGAATCCCTCAGCGGGGACGAAAGTAACCTGGCCTACCTTCTCCAGTTGCAATTCCGTGGTGCCCATGAGTGCTTCAAAGCCCAAATCCCGATAGAGCTTTAGGGCGGGCACATTGTCAGCGCGGACCTGGAGGGTCACCGATTCTCCACCCCGGCCGCGGGCCAGGCCGATGGCTGCTTGCATCAACTCACGGGCGATGCCCTGCCCTTGGTAGGCACGCTCCACGGCCACGTTGCTGATGAACCATCGTCGCGAGCGCCAGTTGGAGCGATTGACGGTCACATTGCCCACCACGCGGCCCTCCTCCACCCAGACGAAACCGGAGAAGGTTTCGTGGAACTCGGGGCTGAGGCGATCCAGCAGCCAGAGGAGAGGACCAAGACGGCTCACGGTCTTTAACTCACGCAGGGCCTTTTGACCTCGCAAGTCCAGTTGATCGGCAAAGGCCTCTTCGATAAGGGCAGCCACCTGCCTCAAATCGCGGATGGGCTCCATGGGCCTGAGACCTCTAAATTTTTTCTCTCTGCCGGCAACGCTGGCTACCATTTCCCTCCTCCGAGAACTTTCTTACTCGCTAACGAACTCGTCTGCTACCCTTGACTCAGCCAGTCCCGTTCCCTCACT
>SOHZ01000127.1 GCA_004377365.1 Anaerolineales bacterium
CAGGTTATCGTACTGAGCCAGAGCCTGTTTCCACATCGGGTTGGCGTCGGAGGAGACCCATCCCCAGTAAAGGGCTGTCGGCGCCGAGAGCAAGACGACGACGAACAGCCTCCAGAACGTCCGCCAGGACCAGCCATCGCGCAAGGTCACCAGCAGGCCGAAAACCGCCAGCACTGCCCACACGGTCACCAGGTCGTAGATGTGGCCCATCCCTAGAAAGAGGGCCAGAAAGCCCGCACCCAGGGAGACGGCAAACTGGCGCTGCCGATGCCCTTCCAGCGCCAGAGCCAGGACGAGCAGGGTCAGTGCCAGGGCGAAGGTCAGGTGGGGCGCGCCTATCATCACCCAGAAAGAATTGCCAGCCAAAGTATAGACATCGCGGGGGAAATCCACTTCTGGGTGGTGCAAGAGGTACTTCTTGACTACCCAAATCCAGCCCAGGCCAGAGGTAAAAGTCATCAACAGAAAAGCAAACCGACGACGGGTCCGGTCGGTGAAAAGCTGGGCACAAAAGGTATAGCACGCCACAACTGTCAGGGGCACGCTGAACAGGCGAAAGAGTTGGTAGATCTGGGGTGGCGACAGGCCCAAAATGGCTGCCAGCCGGCCGGGTATCCACCAGTGCAAGTTGAGATAAATGGGTTCATTGGGCTCTGAGGTCAGCTTGTTCTCAATAAACAGGGCACGACCCGACTCCCGCATCCAGGAGAAATACTGGGCAGTGTCGTGAACGTTGTAAACCACGCCTGAGAACCATTGATCGGGCGGCGTTGTCAGATAGCCGTAGATGTAGGGACTTGATGTGACGACCAACAGGCCAATCGTTACCAGGAACAGGAAACGTTTCTCACCAGCACTGACCATTGAGCGCTTACTCCACACTTTTGAGCCGCTGCCTCCCCAGCATCCATAGGAGGAGAGACAGCAACACGACGAGAGGAACCAGACTATACCAGCCTGGCAGTCCCCCTATTGTGCCAAGGTTGCGGGCAATGTCGCCTTGCATCAACCGAGGCAGCGAATAGTTGAACAGGGGATTCAGAGTCCAGTCGGGGAAACTCTGCCCTCCGATGGTTTCGGCCCATACAAACAGGACTGACCAGATGGTGAGACCCCCCATCAGTACTTTGGCCCACCACTGCCTTCCGCAGGCTTCGGCGAAAAAAATGAGCGGAAACGCCATGAATGGCAACATCGGCACGAGGTATCTTGGCCCAACTGCGAACCCTCCCTGCCACATCACTGAGGAACTGATGAGTAGGAAAAAGCTAATCGTTGCCCAGAGGCAGACGAAGAACTCGGGCCGGCGTTCTCCGACGCGTCCAAAGTAGTAGAAACCCGGAATGGCCAGGAGCAAAACAGGCGAAAGGAAGAACAAGCCCCGATACGAGCCAAACGTAATTCCCCACAACGGTTCAAGCCGGGGGTAGGTGAGGCTGAAGAATCCGACGTTGTTTTTGTCGGTATAGAGAGGCGCATAGAGATAGCCGAAGCCAATCGGGGTGCGAAAGATGAGATAGTTGTAGACCATCCACATCACGATGGGCAGGATGCCCCCTGCAATCAGCAGGGCGCCCCAGGTTTTCCTGGGCAGCCGGTAAAGTGCATAGAGAAAGATCGCTCCTGCAATAAGCGCAACTGGATACTCAGTGATGACAGCATAGCTCATCAGAAAGCCGATCAGCAGCAAGACCCTGGGTCCAATGACCTCTCTACCCACAAGAAAGATCAGGTAGAAAGAAAAAAAGAGAAGGGTGGCCACTATTTGATGGCCGAGGTAAGAACCGGCGTAGGGGAAAGCGCTCGTGGCCAGGCCATAGGTTAAGGTCACCCAGATGCGGTGTACTCTAGAAGAAGAGTAGTAACCCGTGAAACGGTACAGCCCGACGCCCAGCAGAGCCGAAGGGACAGAGACGATAAAGAGAGTGATGGCATAGAGAGCCAAGGCAACGTAGAGCTTATCAGGCAATAACCCGGTGCCTCCTTCTCTCAGCGTTCCGGCCACAGCCCTGCTAGAACCGAGCAATTTTAGTGCCTGCTTTACCACAGGGCTGTTAACAAGCTGCTTGAACACCCAATACACCGGTACACCGAGGAAAGCTGAGCCAGGAGCTTTGGTGCTATAATAGTGACCTTCAAATATCGCATAGTCGCCGGTGTTCTCGTAATAATCATCTATGGACAACGTGCCCTTGTCCACGATAGCCATTACCAGATCAAGGCGCGAGTTCTGGTTCCAGTCAGCCCAGCGGGGGAAGAAGTAGGCATAGCAAGCCAGCAAGGTCAGAAAG
>SOHZ01000117.1 GCA_004377365.1 Anaerolineales bacterium
TCGACCGCTACTTCGAGCGAAGCCGTGCTGAGCGGGGTGTGGTCTACCGGCCCAGCATGATCTCGGCTGCAAAGCTGATGCCGAAAACCAGGAACCTCAGCTTGGTCTATACCGACGAAGAGGGCCAGCAACGTGAGGAAGAATTCGACCTGATGGTTCTGTCAGTTGGCTTTGGCCCTCCGAAGGGGGCAGAGGAACTGGCCTCCCGGCTGGGTATCGCTCTGAACAAGTACGGGTTCTGCCAGCGGGGCGAGCTAACCCTCACAGAGACCTCCAAGGCCGGGATATTCGTGGGCGGGGCCTTCGGCGAGCCCAAGGACATCCCGGAGACGGTAGCTGAGACAGCCAGTGCCGCTGCCAGCGCCGCCCGCTTTCTGGCAGCGAGCCGGGGCACTCTCCTCCGGCCCGCAGGCGAGTTCCCACCGGAAAGGGACGTGTCCTATGAGGATCCCAAAGTGGGGGTTTTCGTCTGCCAGTGTGGGACCGAGATTGCAGAGGTGGTGGACGTGGCCGATGTGGTGGCCTATGCGGATGGCCTGAGAGACGTGACCCTGACCCGTGAGATTCCCATGGCCTGCACACCAGAAGGACTGGAGGAGATCAGGCGGGCCATTACTGAGGAGGGACTCAACCGCGTGGTGGTGGCCGGTTGCACTCACCGTCTCTACGAGGGCCCTCTTCACGATTGCCTGCGAAGCGCTGGCCTGAACCCCTACCTGCTGGAGCGGGTGAACCTGCGCGGGGAGTGCGCCTGGGTACATCGCTATGCCCCGAGCGCAGCTACGGCCAAGGCCCGGACGCTGGTGCGTATGGCCGCTGCCAGGGCCCGCCTGCTGGAGCCATCTCAGAGAGCCCAGGGCGAACTGGTCCCCAGCAGCTTGGTGATCGGCGGCGGATTGGCTGGACTCACAGCCTCGTTATCCCTGGCCGAACAGGGCTTCCAGGTCTATCTGGTTGAAAAAGAGGATCAATTGGGCGGCAACCTACGTCATACCCGCTATCTGATGGGCGACTCAGACCCGCAGCAGTACCTGGCAGACCTTATCGCCCAGGTGGAGGGCAACGAGCGGATCACCGTCTATCGCCAGGCCAAGGCGGAGGAGGTCTCCGGCCTGGTGGGACAGTACAAGACCATCCTCTCCGTGGCGGGGCAGGATGAGCCCGTGACCCTCAGCCACGGCGTCATCGTCGTGGCCACGGGCGCCGAGGAAGCCCGGCCTGAGGAGTACCTGTACGGGGAGCATCCCCGGGTGATCACCCAGCGAGAACTGGAGAAGAAGCTGGCCAGCGGAGATGAAGCCATCCGGGCCGCCCGGCGAATTGCCATGATCCAATGTGTAGGCTCTCGGGATGAGAACCGGCCCTACTGTAGCCGCGTCTGCTGTTACCAGGCTGTCAAGAATGCCTTGCGCATCAAAGAGGCGAACCCCAAGGCCGATGTGTTCGTCTTCTATCGTGATATCAGAACTTATGGCTTCATGGAGGACGATTACCGCCGCGCCAGGGAGGCTGGGGTAGTCTTTGTGCGCTACGATCCGGAGGAAAAACCTCAAGTGAGCCCCCAGGGAAAACAGGTGCGGGTCGTGGCCCACGATCCGGCTCTAGATTGCGAGTTGAGCATTGACACCGATTGGCTGGTGCTGAGCACGGGCATGGTCCCCAGCGCGGGCAACGAGGCCCTGGCCGGATTGCTCGGTGTGCCTCTGAACCGGGACGGCTTCTTCCTGGAGGCCAACCCCAAGGGCAGCCCTCTCGATTTCGAGGCCGACGGCATCTACCTGTGTGGCTTGGCCCACGCGCCCAAGCTGGCGGCTGAATCCATCGCCCAGGCCAATGGTGCGGCGATTCGGGCGGCCGTCCGGCTGGGCAAGGAGCGGGTGGAGGGCCCGGCCATCGTGGCTACGGTGGATGAGGAGCTGTGCGCCGGCTGCGGGCTGTGCGTATCGCTGTGCCCCTACGGAGCGCGGCAGATAGATAAAGAGGCGCGGACCGCCCGCGTGGTCGAGGTCCTTTGCCGGGGCTGCGGCCTGTGCGTCACTGTATGCCCCAACGGGGCCAGCCAGCAGCGCACCTTTGGAGCCCGGCAGATCATGGCCATGCTGGATGCTGCGCTATGAGAGTCCGTGGAATAACTCTCGCTCCCGCCGGATTTGTAATCCGGCGGCCCGGCGGCTGGATTACCTGTGGCGCAACAGTGCCACAAATCCAGCCAGAGCAAACCGGAGGAGACATTGGCATGAATGACTTTGAACCACAGATCATCGCTTTCCTGTGCAACTGGTGTGCCTACACAGGGGTTGACCTGTCCAGCGGTACCCGTATGGAGTATCCGCCCAACGTCAAGATCATCCGCATGATGTGCAGTGGGGCTGTAGACCCGCTGTACGTCATCAAAACCTTGCTCGACGGGGCCGATGGGGTCCTCATCGGTGGCTGTCATCTGGGCGATTGTCACTACCAGAGTGGCAACTATAAGGCCCGCCAACAGGTGGACATTCTCAGGAACATCCTGAGCCAGGTCGGGTTAGGCGAAGACCGGGTATGGGTGCGTTGGTTCAGCGCCGCCGAAGGCCCGCTCTTCGCTGATACGGTGATCGAAATGGTCGAGAACCTGAAGGAGAAGGGGCCGAGCCCCCTCAAAGAGTTGTGGGCGGTTTAGTAGAGTTCGTTGTTGCTGGTGTCGGAGGTGAACATGATTACTTTGACCATTGATGATGTTAAGGTTGAGGTGCCAGAGGGCACCACAGTGTTGGAAGCAGCCCAGAGTGCGGAGATTTACATCCCCAGGCTGTGTTACCATCCCGATTTACCCACCTCCAAGGGGCTCAAGCCCGTAGAGTTTGTCTACCGGGGTGACGAGCGTATCGAGGGCGATACCCTTGACCAGGAGTTCGAAGGGTGTCAACTGTGCGTGGTAGAGATCAAAGGGATGGAGGGCTCTCCCACTGCGTGCAACACCCAGGCTGAACAGGGGATGGTGGTGCGCACCGACACGCCAGAGTTACAACAGATCAGGATAGAGAACCTGGTCCCCCTCCTGGCCGATCACCCTCACTACTGCCTGACCTGCGCTCAGAGAGAGGGTTGCAGCCGGACCCAGTGTTCCAGCAACGTGCCGGTGGAGGAACGCTGTTGTCCCCAACTGGGCCATTGCGAGGTGCAGAAGGTGGCCGAATACGTGGGCATCAGCGAAAAGATTCCCAAGTACATACCGGCTGGCCTTCCCATCCTTGACCAGGAGCCTTTGTTCACCCGGGATTACAACTTTTGCCTCGGCTGCACCCGCTGTGTGAGGGCTTGCCGGGAGTTGAGGGGGGTGGAAGCCCTGGGGTTCGTTTTCAAGGATGGCCGGGTTATCGTCGGCACGACCACCGGACCTTCTATGAGTGAATCGGCCTGCAAGTTCTGCACTACTTGCGTCGAGGTGTGCCCCACCGGCGCTCTGGTGGACAGGAAAGAAGCCAAAGGTGCTCAACGCGAGGCTGTTCTGGTCCCTTGCCGGAACGCCTGCCCGGCGGGCATAGACGTTCCCCGCTACGTCCGCTACATCGCTGAGGGCAAATTCGACGAGGCCCTGGCTGTGGTCCGGGAAAAGGTGCCTTTCCCCTCGGTGCTGGGCTACATCTGCACGCGCCTCTGCGAGGCCGAATGTCGCCGAGGTGAGGTGAACGCGCCCATCGCCATCCGCGCTCTCAAGCGCGCTGCCGCCGAGCGGGGCAATGGCCTTTGGAAGGAGAAACTCCCACCTGTCACACCTACGGGCAAAAAGGTAGCGGTTGTGGGTTCGGGGCCGGCCGGGTTGACGGCGGCCTATTACCTGGCTCGACGCGGCCACCAGGTCACCATTTTCGAAGCGGGGCCTGCCCCCGGCGGCATGTTGCGCACGGCGATCCCCAAGAAGCGCCTGTCCAGGCAGGCGCTGAAGCAGGACATCGAAGAGATCCTCCAGGCAGGAGTGGACCTTCAACTCAACACTCACAAGACCTCGGTGGATGAGCTTTTTACGGAGGGTTTCGAGGCCGTGTTCCTGGGTACAGGCGTCACCTACGTTGGAGCACCTGATTTTCGCTCCCCCAAAAAAGAAAACAAGGATGCCCTGAAACTCACTCCCCAGGGCAGCATCGCCGTTGATCTAGAGACGCTGGCTACCAGTCGAGAGGGAGTCTTTGCCGGTGGGGACCTGGTGCTCGGCGGCATATCCGAGGACTTTATCCAGTACACAGTTGAGTAC
Source organism: Anaerolineales bacterium (assembly GCA_004377365.1). Taxonomy (GTDB): domain Bacteria; phylum Chloroflexota; class Anaerolineae; order E26-bin7; family E26-bin7; genus E26-bin7. The sequence goes on from SOHZ01000117.1 coordinate 4,232, forward strand.
TGGGATGAGGTGAGCCGAGGGCGACACTTTGTTGACGTCCTGGTGGATCAGATAGCCCTCCATCGCGGTGATAGCTCCCACTCGGTCATCAGGGCCATTGACACCGGAAGGCGGGCAGCCAGCGCCATTGGCAGTTGCCTGGGCGGCGATGGGATCATCGAAGAGACGCTGATGGAGACCGAGGAACCTGACCCCCGGCTAGGACGCGACGAAGGCTTTGCCGATTGGGCTTGTCTGACACGTCCTTATTCCCCTCCGCCGCCTCAACTGGCCGGGCAAGGCAAATCCGAGCCTCCACTGAGTGTGGAAGCAGCTATAGAAGAGGCCAAGCGTTGCCTGCGGTGTAATCTGAGGGCTTTGATGTCAGAGGTGGTGTTTCCGCCCGAAAAATGGTTGGCGTTCACCGCCGAGAACGTGAGCACGGTCCCCGATGTGGCGGGAGTGTACCAGTTGCTGGATGAGGAGAAAAAGGTCTTTGCCATCAAGGGGGTCATGGACCTGCGCCAGGATTTGGAAGAGCAGTTGGAGACAAACGACCAAGCCTGCTATTTCATCTACGAAGAAGACGAGATGTACACCAAGCGGGAAAGCGAATTGCTGCAGCAGTACCTTCAGCAGTACGGTGAGATGCCGGGAGGCGGCATGGACGACTTGGATGACCTGTTCTAGATTCTCAACTCTCGAATCTCAATTCTCAACTCTGAAAAGGAGGTGTCCCGATGCCCAAGATTGATCCAGACAAGCTGATCATCCGCGTCATGAAGGAAGAGGATATGGAGGCCATCGTAGACATTGATGCCCAGGTATTGGGCCAGAGACGGCCCGTGTACTATGAGCGCAAATGCGCCCTGGCCCTGGACGACGCCCGCCAACTGGTCACCTCTCTGGTGGCTGAGCAGGATGACCAGGTGATCGGGTTTATCATGGGCAACGTCTACCTGGGTGAGTTTGGCATCCCCGAGACGACGGCCTCCCTCGATACTATCGGGGTGCATCCCGATTATCAGGGACAGGGGCTGGCCATCGAGTTGATGAAAGAGTTCGTCACCAACCTGAAAAAAGCCGGAGTGGAGCGCATCTATACCCTGGTCAACTGGAACGATTGGGACCTGTTGCGCTTCTTTGAGAAGTCTGGCTTCGTCCCGGCCAAGGTGGTGAACCTGGAGATGCAGCTCACATAGAGGGCGCTCGCTGCAGTTTACGTCCGCACAAATCGATGCTGTAGGGATTTCCCGCCGGAGTAGCGAAACTCGCACCACTGTTGCGGCACAGGTTTCGCGTCCGATTGGCGCAGAACAAGTTCTGCTACTCCGCTACCGAGTTGAGTTCTCCCACGCTATCGAGTTGGGGATCACAGAATAGAAGAGATGACTCGCAAGCCGGGGGTCCCGGCCGCGCTGCCGGCCGGCCCCCGGTTTTTGTTGTCTTTGGAGGAGAGCTGCAGTCATTGACATGTTTGCTGCTTTCTGATAGAATAGCATTAGGCGTCGCTTCGCAAACTTGTGCTGCGGAGCGTCATATGCAATGGGCTGGCAGCACCAGGTAAAATAAAACAGGAGGGTTACGATGGCAAAGCTGACAAAGGTCGAAGGCATTGGAGAATTCTATGCCCGAAAGCTGCAGGAAGCCGGTATCGGAACAACGCAAGCGTTGCTGCAGAAAGGCACATCTCCACAAGGCCGCAAGGACATCGCCGAGAAAGCAGATATCAGTGAAAAACTGATCCTGGAATGGGTCAACCACGTTGATCTATTTCGTATCAAAGGTGTCGGTGAAGAGTATTCCGACCTACTGGAAGAGGCGGGGGTGGACACGGTACCCGAGCTGGCCCAACGAAATGCCGAGAATCTCTACCAAAAGCTGGTAGCTGTCAATCAGGAAAAGAAACTGGTTCGCCAACTGCCAACCCAGGCTCAAGTAAGCGATTGGATCGAACAGGCCAAGCGACTGCCCCGTGTGATCACCTACTAGGGCAGGGCTTGAAGACAAAATCATGCTACTTGGATGCTGCCAGCCAACTGCGTCCAAACGAGGAAATACCCAAAGATGAAACCCCGAGAACGCGTATTGACAGCTCTCGAACACCAGGAACCGGATCGAGTACCCAGATTTGAGATCTGGATTGACGACTGTATGGTGGATGAACTGGGTCAGAGCGACCTGCAAAGCGCCCACGTCAACCTGGGGCTGGATTGTGTCATGATACCTAGCCCGTATCCCGCAGGGAGCAACGCCTGGAGGGATGGAGTGGACGAGTGGGGGCGAATCTGGAAGAACGGCTTCTACGTGGATGGTGTGGTGGATACGGAAGCGGACCTCGAGCGATATAGCCCGCCCTTGGACTATGTGGACAAGTTCTTCGACATGGACAGGGTCAAAGAGGTCATGGAGCTCTACCCGGATCATTGTTTCATCTACGGCTCCCACATAGGCCCTTTCACGGCGGGATACATGGCCATGGGCTTTGAACGCTTTTTCCTCCACCTTCTCCAAAAGCCAGCGTTCGTTCACAAGCTATTGCAGGCTCGCACCGAGTGGTGTATTGCCATGTACCGAAAGGCAGTCAGCCTGGGGGTAGATGTAGCCGTTCTCGGTGACGATGCGGGCCATAACAAGGGGCCGATGATCTCCCCTGAGATGTGGCGTGAATTCATTCTGCCCTATCATCGCCGTATTGTGGAGGAACTGGCTGTGCCTGTAATATGGCACAGCGATGGAGCCATCGAATCATTATTACCCATGGCCATTGAAGCCGGTTTTGTGGGTGTCCACCCACTGGAACCGGCAGCAGGGATGGATCTCGGAAAGGTGAAGCGAGAATTCGGGGGAGATCTTGCAATGATTGGCAACGTAAATGTTGACGTC
>SOHZ01000441.1 GCA_004377365.1 Anaerolineales bacterium
AGCAATCTCGTTTTACAGCGGCGAATTGCCAGCCAGGGACGAGATTCTTCGCTCCTTCTGGTCGCTCAGAATGACAGATTGGACATGGCGCATTTCAAATGCGATTGCCCTGTTGGAGACGACCAGGTATTGACCCTTGACTCGTTGTGTGCTATAATAACTGTCAGTAAAAGGCACAATTTCGAGCTACTAACAATAGCGCAATGTCGCGCCTGAAGGATGTGAGATTGCGCTATTGTTAATTATTGACCGACACTTTGCCATCGTTGTTCACACCACAGCGGATAGTCAAGGTCGGAGGTAAGAGCATGAGACATTAAGGGCCAATCTTCTCTGCAGGTCAGGAGGAGGTTGGCTTTTGTTGTTTTTATAGCTACCGTTCGGCGCTTCGCACCGAAAACTAGCTAGTTCTCGTCTGGAAACTCCGTAGCGCTGTAGGCAGGTATGGAAACCTGCCCTACTTTCCAGACAGAAACTAGCTAGCGCACGGGGCGTTTCTTGCCTCGTTTGACTGGCTGGCGCAAATGGTAAAAATCCAGTCCAGTAGGAGGAGCCATGAAAAAATACAAGATCATCGCCAATCCAACCGCTGGCGGGGGAGCCGGAGCACGCGCCATTCCCCAGACTGAGCGATTGTTAACCAAATACGATCTCGATTTTGACATCGTGTGCACCAAACGCCCCTGGCATGCCGCAGAACTTGCCGAGGAGGCCGTGATGGCAGAATGTGACGTCATCGTGGCAGTGGGTGGCGACGGCACTTCCAACGAGGTGATCAATGGCCTAATGGAAGCCAAGCGGGCAGGCAAGCACTCGTTTGCCATGGGTGTTCTGAGTGTCGGTCGCGGTAATGACTTTGCCCACGGTGTAGGTGTTCCCCATGACTTGGAGCATGCCTGCCAGGTGCTGGTTGAGGACCACCGCCGGATGATTGATGTTGGACGGGTCGTTGGCGGCATGTATCCCCAAGGCCGCTATTTTGGCAACTGCGTCGGTGTTGGTTTTGACGCCATGGGAACCATAGAAGCCGCCAAATTACCCCGGCTGGGTGGCTTTCTGAGTTACTTTGTCGCTGTACTCAAGACCATCTTTCTGTACTACAAGGCTCCACTGACCACCGTTGAGTACGACGGCCAAACGCTCACCCAGCCTTCGTTACTGATCTCGATTATGAACGGGCAGCGGTTGGGTGGTGGTTTTATGATGGCCCCTGATGCTGAACCCGACGATGGCCTGTTCGATTTGTGTATCGCTCACGAGGTGAGCCGCGCCCGCATGTTCAGCCTCATTCCCCATTTCCTACGAGGCACACAGGCCACCCAGGAGCCGATAACGACCGGACAAGCAGCGCAAATATCTATTACCGCCGTTGAAGGCACGCTGCCCGCTCAAACCGACGGGGAGATCCTGTGCATTGATGGACAGCACCTGGAGATAGAGCTGCTATCGCGCCAGATTGAGGTCATCTGCCAGTCCCCAGGGGGCGCTTGATGACCTTCACCTATCGTATCGTAATCGCGGCTTTCAAAGGTCTGACGAGCCTCCTTTGCCGTATAGACGACGCGCAACTGGCGCAGGTGCCGGATCAAGGGCCACTACTCGTTGTCACCAACCACGTCAACATCCTGGAAATCCCCATAGTTTACACACGCCTGCAGCCGCGTCCGGTGACCGGTTTTGTGTCGGCCCGTCGTTGGGATAGCCGTTGGTTACGGTGGCTGTTAGACGTGTGTGGAGCCATTCCACTGCGCCGAGGTGAAGCCGATGTTGCCGCCCTGCGCAAGGGGATGGAGATGCTGAAAGCGGGTCACATTGTTGTTATTGCCCCCGAGGGAACCCGCAGCGGGCATGGCCGCTTGCAGAAGGCCCACCCAGGTGTTGTGCTCTTGGCATTACACAGCGGCGCGCCCCTGTTGCCTGTTGTCTATCACGGTAGCGAGCGCTACCAGGATAACCTGCGCCAATTGCGACGCACTGATTTCCACATCGTCGTCGGCAAGCCATTCTACCTTGATGCCGGTGGGGTCAAAGTGACCCGCCAGGTGCGCCGACAGATGATTGACGAGGTGATGTATCAGATGTCAGCGTTGCTCCCCCCGGCTTACAGGGGTGCTTACTCAGATCTGAATGCAGCTACCGAGATGTACCTGACTTTCCAGCCCAGCCTGAGATAGACCGGCGCCCTGCTCCGGAAGCCAACTTGTCTCCATCTGCCCCACGTATGCCCGCTTCCCCGCACTGGCGTCTTGCCTTAAATCCCAAATGCGTGTACAATATATAAAGC
>SOHZ01000580.1 GCA_004377365.1 Anaerolineales bacterium
GGAACACTATGGCTGATCGTATGATCTCCCCCAAGCCCAGAAGCGAGGATGTTTCACTGGACACCAGCTTGCGCCCCAGAAGCCTGTCCGAATACATTGGTCAGGAAAAGATCAAGGAAAACCTCCACATCTTTATCTCCGCGGCCAAGGCGCGGGAGGAGGCATTGGATCACGTCCTCCTGTATGGGCCACCGGGCTTGGGCAAGACCACTCTGGCCCACGTCATCGCCCACGAGATGGAGGTGAACATCAAGGTCACTGCCGGGCCGGCCATCGAGCGGGCGGGGGATTTAGCAGCCATTCTGACCAATCTACGCCAGGGCAGCGTCCTCTTCATTGACGAGGTGCACCGTCTGGGCCGGGCCGTAGAGGAAACGCTTTATCCGGCCATGGAGGACTATGCTCTGGACATCGTCATTGGCAAAGGGCCAGCGGCTCGCAGCATCCGCCTGAAGCTGCCGCGCTTCACCCTCATCGGAGCCACCACCCGGCTGGCGCTGATGACCTCGCCGCTGCGCAACCGCTTTGGAGTCATCTACCGCCTGGATTTCTACGAACAGGCGGCTATGGAGGCCATCGTCCATCGCTCGGCCGGCATTCTGGGAGTTGGGATTGACGAGGGCGGTGCCGAGGAGATCGCTCGGCGGGCGCGGGGCACCCCTCGCGTGGCCAACCGCCTGTTGCGGCGGGTGCGCGACTATGCCCAGGTGCGGGCCCAGGGGCACATCACCCAGAGCGTAGCCCGCCAGGCCCTGCTTCTGCTGGAGGTGGACGAGTCGGGCCTGGACGACATTGACCGGCGGGTGTTGCAGACCATCATCGAAAAGTTCGACGGCGGGCCGGTGGGTCTGGAGACCATCGCCGCCGCCCTCTCCGAGGAGTCGGACACCATCATGGATGTGGTGGAGCCTTATCTGTTGCAACTGGGCTTCCTGGACCGCACTCCCCGGGGCCGGGTGGCCACCCGGCGCGCTTACGAGCATCTGGGCATCGAGTACACCGAGGAAGAGGAGCCGCAGCAGCCAACCTTGTTTTGAATGTTGAGTTTGCAATTGAGGAGGATTGAGCGATGCAAGAATACAAAGTTGAGGACCTGACGCAAAAAGCTCCGGTCAGTGATCTGGTGGCCATCATCCACTACGAGAAACTGGGCGGCTATGTCGAGGTGCGCAAGGACGGCTCGGTGCGACTGGTGTCGCCTGGTGGCGTCGTCAGTGCCCAGTTCCGCGAACTGGAGAAAGAGGAGTGGCTGCGCAACAACTATATCCAAATCCTGTTGGACAGTGGTGTTCAGGGTGAAGAACTGGAGAAAGCACTGGAGGCAATTGCACGGGTGGATACAAAGCTGGCCGAGGCCGAGGATCTCGACAAAGTATGGGAAGACTTGGAGCGGAGGACGGACGAGCGTTTCCGCCGATGGTGTGCTGAACGGGGCATTGATTACGATAGTCTGACCGAGGAAGAGTTTATGGCTCTGGTTGATGAAGCCGTGCGCACTGTTCGGGAGAAGCGGCGATGACCCGCTCTGTGCCAGACACCAACATTTGGTTCGCCAGCATTCAATGGCACGGCAGGCCACGTCGCATTCGTACGCTGGGAGAACGCAGGCTGATCGTCCTGATCACCTCCCAGGCCATCCTGGCCGAACTGACCCATGTCATGCGGGACTACTTTGGCTACTCAGATGACGAAGCCTATATGTGGCACAAGCGGATCATCGCTCACACAGACATTGTCCATCCTACGCGCTGGGTCAACGCTGTGCCCGACGACCCTGACGATAACAAGTTCGTGGAGTGTGCCCTTGAAGGCAAGGCGCAATATGTCATATCCCGTGACCAGGATTTGCTGCGCTTGGGCGAATACGAGGGTATACGTATGGCAGACGATGTCGAGTTTCTCGATATCTTGAGAGCGGAAGGGGTTGTGAGGCACCCGAGCCAGGGAGGGTAAACGCCGTGGCTGAAAAGCTCACCATTTTCATCTCCGGCACCATGCGCGACCTGCCCGCCGAGCGGGAGCGGGTGGCTGCTACCATCCAAAAGATGGGCCTGGAACCGGTCTGGGCCGAGAAGCGGGGAGCCACGAACCGCCCCTCCCGCGATACGTGCGAACGGATGGCCCGTACCTGCCACGTCTACCTGGGATTGTACGGCCTCTCCTACGGCTGGAAGTTCCCACCGGAGGAGACCATCTCGGCCACCGAGTTCGAGTGGCAGACGGCCAGGAGGGCTGGCAAACCCATGCTCATCTACCGGCAGAAAGGCCAGCCCGACCCGGAACAGGCCGCCTTCCTGGAGAAGGTGGGCGATTGGCAGCAGGGGCACTTCTGGTACGAATTCGAGACCCTGGACGATCTGCTCCCTCGCCTGCGGGACGACTTGGCCCGCCTCATCGCCGAAAGCTTCCGCCCCGAACAGCCAGCACTCTTGGCCGACTACCGCGCCCACCTGCGCCGCCTCTACGCCGACCTACCCCTTTCCGGCATCCCTGTCCCCCTGGACGTCACCCTGCCCTTGGACCGGGTCTACATCAAGCTGCGCGCCCTGCCCGAGCAGGAGGAGGCCGCTCGTCGGAAGGCCACACTGTCATCCGAAGAGGGCGAGGAGGTACTCTGGAGGCTGGCGAGACTGTTTGGGAGCCATTTGGCGACATGGGAGGAGATCGTCCGTCTAAAGGCCATGGTGTCCCATGATCATGACGAGGAGTCTCCTCATAAGCTAGCAAAGCGCCTCTGGCAGCAGCGGGTGGAGTGGGAGGAAGATGTCAGATACCTGGAGGGGGTACCACCTATCCCTCTGGAGGAGGTAATCACCCAGCACGACTGCCTGATCATCCTAGGCGAGGCCGGGGCCGGCAAGTCCACCCTGTTGCGCTACCTGGCCTGGGGGTGGGCTGGTGACCCGGAAGCCCCACTCCCTCTCCTGATTCCCCTGGGCCGGGCCGATGCCTTGATCTCTCAGACCGGCTGTTCCTTCCTGGTCACCGCACTCGACCTGCTGACGGAGCACAAAGCCCGGGAGGAGAGAGAAGCCCTGAAGCAGGCACTGGCGGACACCATCCGGGACAAAAAGGCCCTCTTCCTGTGCGACGGCCTGGACGAGGTCCACCTGGCCCGGCGGAGCGTGGTCGCCGGACTGGAAAAGCTGGCCGCCGACGGCCAGCGGCTAGTGGTCACCTCCCGCCCCCTGGGGTACGAGCGGCTGGCTGCTATGGAACACTTCCAGGTGCTGCCCCTTTTGCCTGAAGATGCCCAAGCCTTCAGCGACCGTTGGTTCCGAGCCCTGGCCCAGGCGCGGGGCGTGCCGGAGGCGGAGCGGGAGGGGTGGGCAACAGAGCGGGCGGGCTGGCTCCAGCGCCAATTAGACGAGCGCCCCGGCCTGCGTGAGGTAGCCCGCAATCCCTTGTTGCTCACCTTCCTGGCCGTGCTGGCTGGCGATGATCCACAGCGCGACTTACCTCTCCGACGCAAGGAGCTGTATCGGGAGTACGTGGAGCGGCTGTTCACCGTGTGGGAGGCCCGGCGCCGGCAGGAGGGGGAACTGTTTCTGGGGAGATTGCGGGGGGAGAAAGCCCGCCGCGTGGCCCTATGGGGGCTGTACCGTGTCGCCTGGCACCTGCACCGGGCCTATTACGGTGGCGACGAAGGGCCACAGGCTGTGCGTGGGGAGATCGAGCCGCTTCTGGCCCGGGATTTGAGGGAGCGGTGGGAGTTTGGCGCGCTTCAGGCCGAGGCGCTGGCCACAGAGTTGCTGCACTTCTGGGAGAGGGCCGGTCTGCTGGACGTCTACCGGCTGGCGGGGCAGGAGTGGCTGGCCTTCCGCCATCTGACCTTCCAGGAGTACGGCGCGGCGCGGGCTCTGGCCGAGGCGCACCAGAATGACGCCGATGGATTGTGGCTGTGTCTCTCTCCGCACCTGCTGCGCCCGCAGTGGGCCGGAGTAATCCCCCTGACCCTGGCCCACCTGTCGGGAGCCCAGGCTACAACCTTGGTCGAGCGCCTGCTGACGGCCAATGAGGGCGATAAAGACCGGCAGCCTCCCCTTTTCCTGGCCGCTATTGCGCTGGCCGAGGGGGCAGAGATAGCGCGTGCTTTCCACCAGCAAGTGGTGGATATGCTTCTGTACCTGGCTCAGACACGGAGTTGGTGGGAGTGGGACCAGAAAGCAAGTGCTCAAGATGCGGTCAGTACTCTAGGGCGGCTGGTAGGAGATGAATACGCAGCAGTGGGACTCCTGGCCCTGGCTCGGAACCTGTCGACGGGAGCCTGGGTGCGGGAGGGGGCAGCAGCAGCCTTGGGGGAATTGAGGCGGACCGATGATCTCCTGGCCCTGGCCCAGGACCGGACAGTGGGAGCACGGGTGCGGGTGCGGGCAGCGGAGGCCCTATGGAAGCTCGGACAAGCCGATAACCTCTTGTCCATGGCCAAGGACGCGGCGGAGGCGGCCGAGGTACGGGGGAGGGCAACAGTGGCTCTGTTGAAGCTGGAACGGGGCGATGAGGCAGTGGAAGCCTGGCTAGCCTTGGCGCAGGACCGGACAGTGGAAGCCGAGATGCGGGCTCAGGCAGCGAAAATCCTGCTGAAGCTGAGGCGGGCCGACGAGGCGACGGAGGCTTGGCGGGCCTTGGCCCAAGACCCAGTAGTGGAGGCTGGGATGCGGGTGGGGGCAGCCAAGGTGTTGAGGATACTTGGGCGGACCGGAGAGTCGGCGAGGCTCCTCCTGGCTCTGGCCCGGGACCCAGCAGTTGAGCGTCAGACATTGGAGCATGCAGCCGAGGCCCTAGCGGAAGCTCTATGTGATCTGGGGCAGGTCGAAAAGGCGGCGGAGTTCCTCCTAGCCCTAACCCAGGACTTGTGGGTGGAGCCCTGGATACGAGTGGATGCGGCAAGGGTTCTAAATAAGCTAGGGCAGGCCGATAAGGCGGCGGAGGCCTGGCTGGCTCTGGCCCGGGACCGGGAGGTGGACGTCCGAGTGCGGGAGCGGGCAGCGGAGGCATTGGAGAAGCTAGAGCGAGCCGAGGACCTCTTGGCCTTGGCTCGGGACTCGACGGTGGCGGCCAGGGTGCGGGCGCGGGCAGCGACGGCTCTGGGGGAACTATTGCAGGCCACGCCGGAGATGCTAACAGGGCTGTGGGCACTGGCGGAGGAGCCTGGGACGCCGGAAAAGGTGCGCCGGGCGGCGAGGGAGGCGTTGAAGCGGTTGGGAGAGGGAGAGTGAAGGGACTTGACATCTGACTACATTTCGTATATGATCACCTACAAATTGTAGTCAAGCAGGAGTACAGGCGATGTTAGAGCTTTTGTTCTCATCCACAGCACGGGTCAAGGTGTTGGCCCTGTTGCTGCTCAACCCGGAAACCAGCTTCTACCAGCGGGAGATCAGTGCCCTGACCGACCTGCCCATCCGCGCCGTCCAGCGCGAGGTGCAAAGGCTGCAGACCCTGGGGTTGCTCACCAGATTCACCAGGGGGAACCAGGTGCATTACCAGGTCAACCGTGACTTTTTCCTGTTCCCCGAACTGAAAAGCATCTTTCTGAAAACCGTCGGCTTGACTGCACTCCTGGGAGATGCGCTGAAAGGAGCGGAAGACATCGCCCTGGCTTTCATCTACGGCTCCTACGCCGCCGACCAGGAAAACACTGCCAGCGACATTGATCTCCTCGTGGTGGGGACCTTGGCTAGCCGGGCGCTGCATACTACCTTGCAAGAAGCGGAAAAGGTGGTGCATCGCGAGATCAACTACACCCTGTTCAGCCCGGAGGAGTTTCGGACGAGAGCACAGACAGGAAATGGATTTCTGCGCAACGTGCTGACTGGTCCCAAACTCTTTTTGATCGGAGACGAAGGTGCCTTACAAGCGCTTGTTGCGTGAGGGACGCATCCGCCGTCACCGCACCAACCCGCAGGAGGAAAGATTCCGATGATGGACGTACAGCAGATAGCTCAGGAGTTCAATCTCAGTGAGCAGGAGTTGGTTCAGGAGAGTCTGCGAGCGTTTCTGTTAGATAGACTCCAATTGCTCGATTCGGAGCGCCGCGCTCGCTGTGCCAAATTCAGCGTCACTTCGCTCGAAGAGATGGACGACCTGCTCAAAACCGGACAGGTGGAAGAGGAAGACATTCTGGAGGATTTCCAGCATGTGGATTACTTGACCACACAGATTCAACGCATCCGACAACTGCTGGAGGAGATCTAGTGCCAGGCCTCCACCACTTGCGCCAGATAGCTGAGCGCGAGTTTCCAGACCTGGTACGTTCGACCGCCATCTTGCGTGATAAGTTGCGGGTGCTATTAGTTGATGACTCATACATGGACTTTTGGTGGTCAAGTCAGATCCCAGGTCGGTTCGCCTATCACTGGGAGCGAACGCACGTAGACGGGACTATCTATCGCCATGACAACATGCCCCATCCACGTTGGCAAAAGGTCGCAACTTTTCCTCAGCACTTCCACGATGGAGCGCAGCACACGGTAGTTGAAAGCGGTTTGCCCTCTGACCCGGAAGCTGCAGTTCGTGCCTTCCTTGAGTTCGCCCGAAGTTTGTTGGGCTATAGGTAAGACATGGCTGAAGTTATTGTCTTAGACGCCAACGGCCAGCAACTCTCGCCCACCACCATCGAGAAAGCACGCAAGCTCGTCGCTCGGGGCAAAGCTGTGCTGGTCAGCGAGGAGCCCTTCACTATCCAGCTCCCCTACGCCGTAGAGTTGCCTCCAGAGCCGGAACCGGCTGAGGAGACGTCCATTGGCGAAGGCAGGCGCATTCTGCTGCACGTCTGCTGCGGGCCGTGCAGCACCTACACCATCGAACAGTTGCGGGAGGAGGGCTTTGCGGTCACCGGCTTCTGGTACAATCCCAACATCCACCCCTGGCAGGAACACCAACAACGTAGAGAGAGCCTGGCCAGGTACGCCGAGGCCGTGAGCCTGCCCATGATCTGGCACGAGCGGTACGAGATGCCCCTGTTCCTGCGGGCGGTGGTGGGGCACGAGAGATTCCGCCAGCGGTGCGCCATCTGCTACCGGATGCGCCTGGAAAAGACGGCTCAAGCGGCGGTAGGGCAAGGCTTCGACGCCTTTACCA
>SOHZ01000021.1 GCA_004377365.1 Anaerolineales bacterium
CCGGAAGAGGTTGACGGCTTTATGATTGTCGGCTTTGGCGCTCCAGAAGGGTCGAGAAACCTGACGTACCCGCCAAGTTTGTTGGACTCCCTTGAGAAGAAATATGGAGAGTACAAGGTCATCCCCCCGCGCCAAGTTGCCGTTGAGGAAGGCCCCGATCGTTATCTTACCGCCATTTTGGAAAACGAGGCCAGGCAGACGAGGATTGCCCTTGACCTGGTAGAGGAATACCAACTCGACCTGTTGGCTATCAATTTAATGAGCGCCGATCATCTCAATCACTGTTCAAGAGACTACACCTATGTGGCAGATGCCTTGATCGGAATTGATCAAAACGTTGGGCACATAATGGAGAAGTTCCCAGACGCGAACTTTATTGTTTTATCCGATCACGGCTCTTGTCGTTTGAAGGGGCTCTTTCTGCTTCGCAACTGGCTGATTGAGCAGGGCCTGGTGCATTATTTGCCCAGAGAGATCAATAGTCTGACCGTCGCCGAGATCAACCACGTCCTGGTCAGGTTGCTGCAAGATCATTATGGGTGGAACGGGACAGGAGAAAAGTTACTGAGAAGACTGCTGGGGGGGCTCTTTAACGTTCTGCCGGCATGGGGCAAACAAAATTTTCTGAACACCTTGCTGAAGATTGTGCCTTACAACTTTTTTTACTATCAGTATATTGACCAGATTGATTGGGAAAAGACCCGTATATACGAGCTTTCAGGGTACGGGAGTTTTTATGTAAATCCTAGTAATGGAAACTCAGACGGATTTGAGTATGAAGAATTGCAAGACAAGTTTATTGAGTTGCTCTCCTCCATCCAAGATCCCACTACTGGGAAGCCGCTGGTTCACCGCGTCTATAAAAAAGAAGAGCTTTACAGCGGCCCATTCCTAGACCTGGCACCAGACCTGGTTGCAGACTATAACCAATCTGCCTATGGCTTTAAACCAGCAGGTGTCCAGGACAATGTCGAAAAATCGACGCTGTTCATAGAACCAACTGGCTATTTTGGGACCCATACCTCAGACGGTATATTTGCTTTCTGCGGAAGAGACTTTAGACAATCCACTGGTTTGGTTAAATCCGCTTCCATCGTAGATATTCCTGCCACCATTCTTCACCTGTTTGGTGTGCCTATTCCAGAAGATTACGATGGTAGAGTGCTGACAGAGTACATTTCTGAGGAGTTTATGGCAGCAACACCGGTTCGTTTCCAAGAAGGCGATGATGAGTTAACCAGGTGTATGGAGAATCCTTTCTCTCAAGAAGAGATGGAAAGCCTTGAAGAAAGGCTAAGAGCATTGGGTTATATTGGTTAAAATCAAATGTATCGTCCCTACATTCACAAGCGATTCGGATTGGGCTCGTCGCAACGGTTTACGTCGTTTTGACTTTGACGCAAGTCGCGCACAAATGGTCGCAGAGGAGGCAGTGTGACAGCTTTGTCTCCCCGTTCTACACCACTGCCCCAGGCTGGCACGTCCATTGGGAGGTAGGTGAATGTCTTCTATTCCTTCTTTAGAGGTCGTTTCCCAGGCTAGTTCTCTATCCCCAGAATTCGATTGGCAATCGGGCTGGATTCGTTTTCCTTTATCGCAGGAGAATGGGGAGACCCATGAATGGTCATTGGTTGTGTGTGGAGATTGGGCGCCAAGGTTCGGACTGGAACAGGCTATAATTGAAAATCCGTTGGGCTTCCACGGGGACCTGCTACCGATTATGCAAGAGGCTGATCTGGCAATGGTCAATTTGGAATGTGTTCTGACGGATGATGACCTTCAGCCCATTGTGAAAGACGGGATCGCCGTACAGTTGCCCACCAGTACAATCGCAGGCCTGTCTATTGTGCCTTTTCACCTGGCCTGCCTGGCCAATAACCATACTTGTGATTATGGCATAGAGGGATTGACCAAAACACAGGAACTTTTGGAACGCCATCACATCCGATCAGTTGGGGCGGGACTTTGTGCCAAAGAAGCGGAAAAGGCCAGGTTTTTTCAATTTGGCAACACCCGGTTGGCGGTTGTGAACGTAGCTGAGGGCGAAGAGGGCCGCTCATTGAATGGTGGGCCGGAGGTGGCTTCGCTGGATTTGTCTCGCCTTCGAGGGCAATTGTCGTCATTGCGGACGCAGGCTGATGTGCTTATGGTGGTGGTCCACGCTGGACGTGAGCATCTGCCTGTTCCTGCGCCATACATTCAGGCCATCTATCACTCGTTGGTTGATGCCGGGGCGGATCTGGTCGTAGGGCATCATCCCCATGTGCCGCAAGGGATTGAGCTTTACAAGGGCGCGCCGATCGCATACAGCCTGGGTAATTTTGCCCTCTTGATGGGGACTCCTGTGGAGTATCGTCGTCTGGGGTATTTTCTGAAAGCGAGATTTCGTGGCTCCGAATTGAGCGTGCTGGAGATTTGGCCCTATCGCATTGGGCTTGATGGACTCGGCTTGCTGGCGGGCCAGCAATTGGCACGCTTTCTCCTGGAATTGGAAGAGTTAAGTGCGTTTATTGCCAATGATGGCCGCTTGGCTGATGTGTGGAACGCTTATGCAGATAGCTGGTTCGTTTCTCTAGGGATGCAGGAATTAGCCGATAGTATCGCTCTACTGGGAGGCGAGGCGCTGCTGGTTCAGTCAGTGCTCAAGGCGTCATTAAACCGATTTGACGGGGATGGCTTTGCCCATCGCCTCGCTCGGCGTGCGATCTGGCAGGGCATCAACTGGCTTGATCAGAGAATTCGCTCTGAGCAATTGCTAACAAAGTCCGGTCGACGGACTCGGATGAGGCGCGGCGCTTCGATCTTGCGCAACCGGTTTGACACTTTAGCCCATAGGGAACTCTATCTGACCGCTCTTCGACGTGTGATGGATGGCAAACTGGGGCCTGCGCCCGACTGGGCCAGCAAGTTATTGATGGATTGGAAAGTTTTCTGGATGAATGGCAAATGAGCGAACGAGGACTTGGCCGCATTATCATCAAAAACACAGCTTTCATCACGCTGGGGAGCGTTGTGCTCAAAGCGCTGACCTTCCTGTTTAACGTTTATGTAGTCCGCCAGTTGGGCGACGATCGCTTCGGTCAATATTCCATTGTGCTGGCCTTCGCGGGACTCTTTTCGATATTCTTCGAACTCGGCATGACCCAATACGTCATGCGTGAGATCGCTCAGGACCGCAGCAAAGCACAGTCGCTCTTCTGGAATCTGGTGGCGTTACGCTTCCTGCTGGCGATCCTCGGGATAATAGGGATCACGCTAGGCGCTGTAGCCGTCGGCTATGCGCCAGAGATGGTGTTGGGCATCTTTATCCACGCGTGCGGCTTCCTGCTGTATGCATTTCTGGCTCCGTTGACCACAGTGCTGACGGCAAACGAGCGTCTGGATTACGTCACTGGCCTAACTGTCTTGGGGCAACTGATCTTTGTCCTCTTTGGGGCCATCTTCTTGCTCAGTGGTTGGGGATTCATTTCGCTGATCGTGGCCAGTTTGATCGGCGTCCCACTTCAGATTGGATTGGCGATATGGGCCATCCGACGTCATCACATGGCGACGCTCTCAATTCAGATTGAGCCTCGTACCTGGCCACGCCTGATTCGATCAGGGCTCCCGTTCGGTATCATCTCGCTGGCGCTGACGATTGCTTACAGCATTGATACTGTGATGCTGTCTATGTACCAGCCGGAGCACGTGGTTGGCTGGTACAACGTGGCCTACAACCTGGTGTTCTCCCTCATATTCTTTTTCCGCGGCTTCAAGGAAGCCATCGTCCCGTCATTGTCACGGACGTACGTGAATGACCCAACCCAAGTCGAACGATGGTATCACCGTTCAGTTAAATTCATAGCGATATCATCAATGCCGATCGCCGTCGGTGGCATGTTAGTCGCTTTCCCGCTGATCCGGTTTCTGTACACCGATGCGTTCTTACCGTCCGCACTGGCATTACAAATCCTCATCTGGGATGTACCTCTTATGATGTTTACCAGTTTTTGCGGCAATATGACGACGATCATCGGTGAGGAGCGCGCGGCAGCGCGGATCTACAGCATCAACGCGGCCGCTAACGTCATCTTGAATCTGTACGCCATTCCACGCTTCGGTTTGGTGGGCGCATCCCTGGTCACGGTGGTCACCGACTTGATCGGCGCGCTGCAGTTTTACTTTCTGCTCCGGCGCAAGCTACACCCGCCAGATATGATATGGGTGTTCGTGCGCATCCTGATCGCATCGGTGCTGATGGGCGTTGCGGTCAGGCTGGCTGATGATCTGAATCTGTTCCTGTTGATCGGCCTGGGCGCTGTGGTATATAGTGGGCTCGTGCTAGGGTTGCGGTTGCTCGACGACACCGAATGGGCTATGATCCTCCGGCTGCTGCGCAGGCGCAGCGACTCACAGCCAACTGAGGAGGCTACCTGATAGCAGGTAAAATCAGAGGCAGAAAGTCATGAAGACCGTGATGGCTGTCCACCACTTTCCCCCACGTTACACAGGGGGCGCCGAATGGCGCGCTTACCGCACGGCTGCCGCTCTGCAAGCACGCGGTCACAAGGTGCACGTCGTCTGCATCGAGCGCATTAATGCCGGCCCGGACGGCGGTGTAGACTGGGAAGACGAGGTCTACGACAGGATAGCGGTGCGCCGTCTTTCCTTTAACCTGGCAGCCGCGCCCGACCCGTTTCGTTGGGAATACGATAATCCCTGGATCGGCCACCATGTGCGAGAGTTCTTGAGTGAGCATCGTCCCGACGTCTTTCACCTAATCGGCGGCTACCTGATTTCGGGGTGCGCACTGCGGGTCGCCCATCAGCTTGGCATCCCGACGGTGGTCACGCTGACCGATTTCTGGTTTCTCTGCCGGCGCATTTCGATGTTACGCAGCAATGGGCAGGTCTCTACTTTGCCCATCAACGCCGCCACCTGCGCTCGCTGCCTGGGCGAAGAGAAACGGCGCTATCGTCTGCCGGGACGTATCGCCTCCAGTCTGATGGATGCTTTCTGGCGTTTGCGGAAAACTCAGATACGCAACATTGAGGCGCGAATGGCCTTCTTACGCCAAACACTCAACCAGGTAGATGCCATCATCAGTCCTTCACAATTTTTGCGCTCGATCTTTATTGAGGCGGGGGTGGAGCCAGAGCGGATCATCTTTTCGCGTCAGGGGCGGGATTTTCCCGATTTGACGCCCGAGACGCTGGAGAAAACGCCGTCGTCTGGTCTACGGGTGGGCTACATCGGACAGATCGCCCGGCACAAGGGGGTTCACGTGCTGTTTGAGGCGGCGCGACGGATGCCAGACGTCTCCCTGACGGTGCGGGCCTACGGCGATACAACGCCCTTTCCAGAATACACCGCGCGCCTGCGCCGGCTGACGGCGGGGGACGAGCGATTGGAACTGGCTGGGGTCTATCGTCGCCAGGAGGTGAGCCAGGTGTTGTGCGATCTGGATGTGATCGTCGTACCCTCGCTGTGGTACGAGAACAGCCCCAACGTGATCCTGGAAGCTTTCGCCCATCGTACCCCGGTGGTTGCCTCCAACCTGGGAGGAATGGCCGAGTTGGTGCGCGATGGGGAGAACGGGTTACTTTTCGCGCCGGGCGACGCCGACGACCTGGCCCGGCAGTTGCGACGGCTGCTGGACGCTCCTCGTTTGCTGCCCACCTTGCGCGCGGGCATCGGCCCGGTGAAGAGTGTGGCGCAAGAAATGGATGAACTGGAAAAGATCTACCGGGTTGTGGCCGGGAATGGTAGTCGCCAGAAGAGTCGTCTCGATGAAGCGGCCTCTGATGGCAATCATCGTCCTCAATCGGGTAGTACAGCGGGACATGCCACCCCAATCGCTGGTTCACGACAACCCCACCCTCGGGTGGACACAGTGGAGCGATGGGAGCGGTCAGAAGGATATTTTTAAAAGTTATTCAAGGGGGAAGGGGATATGGATTTTATCAGTGAACTGGCGTTAGTCCTCTTGACGCTAGCAGGCTACTCTATGGGTGCTGTCCTCGGAAGCTGGGACAAGTCAGCCACTCCACAACCGTTAGACCTGGGAGCGGTCGTCGTGTTATGGATAGCGGCTCTGGCTTCGCGCGCCAGCCTGGGCCGGTGGGCAGCCATCGGCCTCTGGCTGGTTGCCGCGGGGTTAGTGTCCTTTGGGCTGACCAGCCTACGCCGTAACAAGATGCCAGCCAGGGCGACCAGGGCTACGACTTCCATCCAGGGAAGTGGTTCCCTGAAAGGTTTCTGGGAGGCCTGGAAAAGCTTTGCCAGAGAGATGGGCAACTACCAGAGCCGCATTCTTTTGACCTTCTTCTACTTTGTGGCTGTTGCCCCTTTCGGTTTGCCGGTGCGGTTGTTTGGCGACCCACTGCGAACCAAACTTTCGACCGGACCTTCGTTCTGGGTTACCCGTGTTCCTGCCAGTGCTGAGCTTGATGAGGCCAGGAGGCAATTCTAATGTATATCTTGGGAGTTTCTTGTTTCTATCACGATGCGGCTGCGGCCTTGATCGAGGATGGCGTGCTGGTCGCCGCTGCCGAAGAAGAACGCTTCAGTCGTAAAAAGCATGACTACGGGTTCCCGCAATCGGCCATCGAGTTCTGCTTAAGGAAGGCAGGTATTACCGCCGACGACCTGGACTATGTCGTTTTCTATGAGAAGCCACTGGTCAAGTTCGAGCGCATCTTGATGACCTCGCTGGGTACTTTCCCTCGCTCGTGGGAGACGTTTGGAGAGGCGATGATTGCCTGGCTCGATCAGAAACTGTGGATCAAGAGCCTGCTGATGGACAAAGTTGGCGTCCCGGCAGAGAAAATGCTTTTTGTGGACCATCACCTCTCGCACGCAGCCAGCGCGTTTTTCGCGTCGCCCTTTGATGAGGCAGCCATCCTGACCGTGGACGGGGTCGGAGAGTGGACGACGGCTACCTTGGGCAAGGCCACGGCGGATTGGGATGGGACCGGAAAGAACGCAATCGAACTGTTCAGCGAGATCAAGTTCCCGCATTCGTTGGGACTGCTTTACTCGGCCTTTACTGCTTTCCTGGGTTTCCGAGTCAACAACGGCGAGTACAAGGTGATGGGCATGG
>SOHZ01000416.1 GCA_004377365.1 Anaerolineales bacterium
TCAAATTGTCAAGGTGCTTGTGGCCCTATTTCAGACTCCTGTGAACCATGCCAGATAAACCTATGGCCAAAAGCAAAAAACGGCAGAAAAAAAAGTCGCCTTCGAACCAGAGACGACAAGCCAAGCCACATACTCAAGATCAAGAAGAGCAACCTGGCAAGTTTGCTTGGATTCCACTGTGGGGCTGGATCTTGATTTTTCTTGTGCCTCTGGTCATCAGTGAGATCATGTTCTACAGGGCAGGCCGAGAGGTCAACATGATCCTCTTCCCGCTGGCTTGGATTGGATTCTGGGTTGCTATCATGCACCGATCCGGTTGGCCCATCTTGCGGAAGCGCAAAATGGACTGATCCTGCGCCGGAGGGAAGCAATGAGATTGTTGATCGTTGGAGCCGGCGCCATTGGCTCACTGGTGGGCAATAGACTGGCCCGGGCGGGGCACGAAGTGACCCTGGTAGGCCGCCCGAGCTATGTGGTCGCTGTGAGGGAACGGGGGCTGGGTCTGGAGGAAGCCGGACGACGAGTTTACGTCAAAGACGTGCGGGCCATAACCCATGTGGCGGAGGTGGCTGCAGAGCCTTTCGATCTGATCATCTTCACCATGAAGGCCTACGACACCGCCGTGGCCGCAGCTCAAGTCCGGCCCTTGGCCCGGCAGGGTATCCCCATCTTGGTCCTGCAGAACGGGGTGGGGAGCGAGGAGATCGTCGCTCAAAGGTTGGGAGAGGTCTCGATCCTCTCTGCCGTCATCACCCTGGTGGTGGAGACTTTGGAGGCGGGACTGGTTCGCCTCTCCACCACCAGGGGTGGCATCGGTTTGGCGCCCACCGCCCCTGACCACTCGGTGAACTCTCTGGCAGAAGCCTTCCGAGAAGCAGGTTTCAAAGTCGTCATCTACCCTCACTATTGGGCTATGAAGTGGTCCAAGCTGCTCCTCAATATTCTCGGCAACGCCTCCTCGGCTATCTTAGACATGTTCCCTGACTTGGTCTTCGCTCACCGCTACCTGTTCGCCTTGGAGCGGGCCGCCTTCTGCGAGGCAAGGGCTGTGATGCGTGCTCTAGGCCTGCAGCCGGTGAGCTTGCCCGGCTACCCTGTGCCCCCCTTAGCGTGGGGTATCTGTTCCCTGCCGGCTTGGCTGCTGCAACCCATCTTTGAACGGGTCATCGTGCGGAGCCGGGGCGGCAAGATGCCTTCCCTGTATCTCGATATAGTCCGTGGCCAGAAGAGCTCGGAGGTGGAGTTCCTTAATGGAGCGGTGGTTCGATATGCGCAAGAGGTGGGGCTGGAGGTGCCTGCCAACTATGCTTTGTACACGGTGTGCATGGACATCGTGAAGGGTGAGATCGGTTGGGAGGAGTACCGGGGCCGCCCGGAGAGGCTTTTGGCTGCCGCCAGCCTGTGAGTGAGGGCATACTCCCCAATCGGGGTGGAAAAGGGGTCACTAGATGGAAAAAGGGGCTCCTGAGGAGCAACCTCAGGCCGAGAACAAGGAGGAAGAGAAGGGTTCTCAAGCGGAGCAAGAGGCCCCTCAAACCGAGATGAAGGAGCGGGAGAAATCCTGTTGGCTGGCCCTCTTGCGAGAGGCCGAAGTGATCGCCGCCAACCTGAAGGAGAGCGGTACCCGACGGTGAGCTGCCCTGCGAAAGCGAAGAGGCCATAGGGCATGGATTCAGTAATAAGTCGCTTAGAAGCCGATGTGGAGCAAAAGCGAGCCCAATTTCGAAAGGGGTTCGATGTCTTCGCCGCCCGCCACGAGCTGACCGATTGGGAGGGCTGGTATAGCCCTTATGGCCAAGAAGTCTACGACGCTGTTTTGCACAATATCGAAAACGACGACATGGTTTTGGACATAGGCGCTGGTGACTTGCGCCTGGCTTTGCGTATGGCTCAGCGCGCCAGAAAGGTCTACGCAGTGGAGGTGAACCCTCTGGTGCTAGGACCGGCCTTGGAGGCCATCGGTTTCGTGTTGCCGCGCAACCTCATGGCTATCTGTGCCAATACCCTGGACTACCCTTTCCCGGACGACATCACCGTGGCAGTGCTCCTCATGCGCCACTGTCAGCACTTCCGGCAATACGTCGAGAGACTGCGTCAGCTTGGCTGCCGCCGTCTGATCACCAACGCCCGCTTCAAGTCCCGGGTGGAGGTCATCAATCTCGCCGAAAGGGGGGCGGATTTCTCTCAGGTGCACGGTGGGTGGTACGCCTGTCTCTGCGGAGAAGTGGGTTTTGTGCCTTGTCCCTCCACATGCGCTGAGGAGTGTCCGGATGACCTTTGCCTGACTCAGGTGGAAAGCTGTCCCGCCTGTGCTGACGCGGACTGTGGTCCGCTTGGAGCAGATGAGACAAGAGAGGAGGCTTTGCCATGAGGTTACAAAATAAAAAGGTGACCATCTTGGTAGAAGATGGCTTCGAGGATCTAGAGTTCTGGGTACCCTTGATGCGCATGCAGGAAGAGGGAGCAACAGTCACAGTGGTCAGCCCCGTCCGAGGCAAGACCTACAGGAGCAAGTCGGGCGGCTTGACCGGCATCTCCGACGTGGCTGCCAACGAGGTTTCGGCCGACGATTTCGATGCTCTGATTGTGCCCGGTGGCTGGGCTCCGGACAAGCTGCGCCGTTACGAGTCGGTTTTGAAGCTGGTGCGGGAGATGCACCAACAGGGCAAGATTGTGGGCTCTATCTGTCACGCTGGATTGGTGCTCATCTCGGCGGGCATCGTGCGCGGTCGGCGGGCCACCGGGTCATTGGGTATCAAGGATGACCTGATCAACGCTGGGGCCGAGTGGGTGGGAGACAAGCCGGCCTTCCGTGATGGCAACCTGGTCTGGGGCCGGGTGGTGCCTGACATCCCTTATTTTTGTCGAGAGCTGGTGGCAGCCCTTCGACCCTTCGGCTATGCTCAGGACAAGCAGGCTCAGGACAGGCCCCTGGCCGAGGGACGCGCCACCGAACAGAAGAGTCCATGATCGGCATAGTGATCGTCGCCCACAGTCATAGGCTAGCTGAAGGGGTTAAAGAGCTGGCCGATCAGATGAGCCAGGGTCGGGTCCCCATTGCTGCCGCTGGTGGCCTGGACGAGGTCACTATAGGCACAAACATGGAACGCATCCTGGCGGCCATTGATACGGTATACCAGCCGGATGGGGTCTTGGTCCTGATGGACTTGGGAAGTGCCGTGATGAGCACCGAGATGGCCGTCGAGATGCTTCCTCCTGAACAGCAAGCCAAGGTGTTGCTGAGCGAGGCGCCACTGGTAGAGGGCGCTATTGCGGCCGCTGTGGAAGCCTCTATCGGCAGCCCTCTGGCCCAAGTCGATGCCGCTGCTCGTGCTGCCATGCGCATGCCGAAGGTTGCCGAGAGCTTTGGTGAACCCAGCCCAACCGTCCCCGTCCCACCCATCGAGCCGGGGCTGGAAGCGCCCCCCACAGCCGAGATAGTCCTCACCATCCCCAATAAGATAGGACTCCACGCCCGACCAGCGGCCCTGTTCGTTCAAACCGCGGCGCGTTTCCAATCTGCTACCACGGTGCGCAACCTGACCCGAGGCTCCTTGACCGTTGACGCCAAGAGCATCTTCAGCGTGCTCGGCATCGGCGCCCAGTATAACCACCAGATCGCTATCGCTGCGAACGGGCCCGATGCGACGGAAGCGCTGGCGGCGCTCAGTCAGTTGGTGGAGGATGGGTTTGGAGAGATGGAAGAGGTGGCACCGG
This sequence comes from Anaerolineales bacterium, assembly GCA_004377365.1. Taxonomy (GTDB): domain Bacteria; phylum Chloroflexota; class Anaerolineae; order E26-bin7; family E26-bin7; genus E26-bin7. The sequence continues at coordinate 3,718 of SOHZ01000416.1, forward strand.
CACCTGCCAGGGTGCCGGCAGTCCAGCCGAGGGCGGTGGCCGAGGTCGTGTCGCTCATCGAGTCCCGGGGAGAGATGCGGAAGCTATCGGGGATCGCGGCTTCGGCCGGGGTCGCGATGGGGCCGGCCTATGTTTACCAGCCCGGGGAGCCGACGGTCGAGTGGCAGAAGGTGGAGGATCCGGAGGCCGAATGGGCCCGCTTCACCGCAGCGGTCGAGCAGGCCAAGGCTCAGATCAGCGCCATCCGGGAAAGGGCCATTACCGATGTGGGCCCGGCCGCGGCGGAGATCTTTACCGCCCATCAGCTCTTCCTGGAGGACCCCACCCTGTTGGACCAGGTGCAGGGCCAGATCGAGGAGGAAGGTTGGAATGCCGAGGCAACCTTGACCAAAGCGATAGCGAGCTACGCTGCTCTCCTTCGAGAGATGGATGATGAGCTCTTCCGCCAGCGAGCCGTTGATGTCGAGGACGTGGGCCAACGGGTGCTGCGCATCCTGTTAGGCTTGAGCGAGGCGCCCCTGGACCAGTTGCCAGAGCCCGTGATCCTGGTTGCCCATGACCTCACACCCTCCGACACCGCCCGATTGGATAAGGAGCGGGCTTTGGGCTTCTGCACGGCTGTCGGCGGCATCACCTCCCATACTGCCATCCTGGCCTCCAGCCTGGGGCTGCCTGCTGTCGTCGGACTGGGGGAAAAGGTGCTGGATCTCCTGGATGGCACACCGCTGATCATTGACGGAGAAGAAGGCGTAGTGATCGCCAATCCGGACGAGGAGGCCCGCGCTGCCTATCGAGCTCGCCAGGAGAGGTTGAGGGCTCAACAGGTGGCTGCCAAGCGCGCCGCCCAGGAACCGGCCATAACGCGCGATGGACATCGGGTGGAGATAGTGGCCAACGTAGCTGATGTGGCCTCCGCTCGTGCCGCCCTGGAACACGGCGCTGAGGGGATCGGGCTCCTGCGGACAGAGTTCCTCTATCTGGACCGAACAACAATGCCTAACGAGGAGGAGCAATACGCCGCCTACCGGGACATCGCCGAGGTCATGGGGGAGCGGCCTATCATCATCCGCACCCTGGACATCGGCGGGGACAAGCCTGCACCCTATCTGGCTATTGGTGAAGAATTGAATCCCTTCCTGGGCTGGCGGGCTATTCGTCTGTGTCTGGACAAGCCCGATATGTTCAAAACTCAGTTACGGGCTATCTTGCGCGCCGGCCACAAGCGAAATGTCAAGATCATGTTCCCCATGATTGCCACCCTTCAGGAGCTCCAGCAAGCGAAGGCGCTTCTGCAGGAAGCAGAGGGCGAGTTGGCTGCCGAGGGCCTGCCTCATGCCCAGGACCTGGAGGTAGGGATCATGGTGGAGATACCCGCCGCGGCCATCGCCGCTGACGTGCTAGCCCGAGAGGTCGACTTTTTCAGCATCGGCACCAACGATCTGATCCAGTACACGATGGCCTGCGACCGTACCAATGAGCGGGTGGCTTCCCTTTACCAGCCACTGCACCCGGCGGTTTTACAGCTCATCAAGGGCGTTATCGACGCCGCCCATGGGGCCGACAAATGGGTCGGCATGTGCGGTGAGATGGCGGGCCAAGTGGAGGCTGTGCCCATCTTGCTCGGCCTGGGCCTGGACGAGTTCAGCGTGAACAGCTCGCTCATCCCTGTGGTCAAGAGGATCATCCGCTCCCTGAGCTTGACTGAGACCCAGGAGATAACCAGGGAGGCCCTTCGCTTGGCGACGGCCGAAGAGGTCCAGGGCTATTTGAAAAAGGCACTCCGATGCGCAAAAGGGATTGCATTGTGAGTCAAAATTGGGAAAATTTTAAGGTTTGCGGGTGGCACAAAGCGCTTGACAAATTCGGCTTTTGTCATTATAATTAAAAGCGGAGGGTATTCTGATTGTGGAAAAAAAGACTAGCTACTCTCTTAATCAACCGGCATAGGTTGGGAGCAAAAGCTGGCTTTTTTGGTGTCTGACAGAGAATGGTACCCTCGCTATTCTGATTTCGCCGCAGGCGTTGTCGGGGCGGCAAGAAGCCGATGGAAGGTTCTGTCGCCGCCAGCTTTGACAATGCCTCGGCCAGAAAGGAGGTGAGAGCCGGACAAAGTGTGACGGAGTTGGCCTATCTGTAGTTTCGTGATCGAAGTAAATTACATTCCTGAAGGAGGGAAACAGAAATGGCAGTATACGAGAAGATGATTAACGAGAGTGTTGCAGCAGCCAGGTCGGTCTATGGTGTGATCAAGGAGAAGCGAGGGGGCACCTTTAAGTTGAAAGATGCCAAGCCCTACGTGGATGCCGTCAACAAAATGAAGCCGGGCGATGGGCAGTCCAAAGAGGTCTTTGACCTTCACGTGCAGTCGGTGAACGCCCACTATGACATCCTGGTGGGCCTGACGGACACCATCCGCCCCGAGGACGACCCCTTCGTCGAGCACTATCAGACGCCGCCCATCCTGGAGATCCTCTACGACGAGGACCCGGGGTTCAAGAAGTCCATGTGGAAGTTCATTGACGCCATCGCCGCGAACAAGGCCCTCATCGGCCGCGAGGCGGTACGGCGCTACGGCGGGATGTACGGCCTGACCTGCGTGGTGGACTTTGCCTTCTCCTGCGGCTCTGTGCCCAACGTGGTCAACCGCATCCTCAGCGAGCTGGACATCCCCAAGGATCACAAGCGTACCATCCTCTCCTCCAAGTCCTGGGGCATGAACACATCCTATGGCCTGTGTGGGGCCTTCCGCGCCGCCCTGGAGGCCGGCAAGACGGTAGCCGAGGCCGAGCAGGCCGAGGTGGAGATGCTCCAGTTCGTCTACCGCGAGCCGGTGGCGGCGCAGAACAAACTGATGGCCACCCACAACCTGGGCGGGCACGGGCCTCACAGTTCCTTCGACACAGCCAAGTACATGGCCCAGTACAAGGAAAAGATAAAGCCCTTCGTCCTGGCAGCGCTGAAGGCGGGCGTGCACCAGGCCAACATCGTGACTGTGCCGGCCTACTGTGTGGGTGACGTCGGCCACCACATTGCCCAGTCCGCTTACAACATGTTCAAGGATGACATGGTCTTCGGCATCTACGAGGCCGTGTTGGACGTCTTTGAGAACACGCTGAAGCAGGGTCTGAAGCAGAACGCCTACAAGAGTGAGTGGGACGTGCTGGCGGTAGCCACCGGAGCGCCGGCCTGCGCGACGGCCTATATCCTGTGGCTGGACAGCTTCACCATGCCTATGGTCATTGACCTGTTGACCAAGCGCTTCTACAACTATGCGGCCATGAACCCCAAGCGTGGTGAGGCGGACGATCTGCACAACGCCGACTTTATCGACATCATGGCCCGTGGCGAGCAGATCCTCGACATCAAGCCGATCGGCGCTGGCGGGAAGATCAAGGGCATCGCGGTGGACCTCAGCCCCATTGACAACCACGAGGTCATCTCGAACCCACAGCGCTACACCTACCCGGCCTGCGCCATCACCCAGCGCTTTGCGGCTCTGATGAGCCTGTCCGACTTCCCCTGCTACCTGACCCCCGAGTGCGTCACGGCCACGTTGATGACCAACGCCATCGCCCTCAGTCCGGATAAGCCGGGCTCGCCGGTCAGGGGCTGCAAGGGCTGCGCTGTCACCACCCTGATCAAGAGGAACGTGCCTTACGTGAAGGGCCTCGGCGCTGGCAAGAAGGGCTACTGCCAGTGGGACGTGGCGGTCTAACCGACCTCTACCGCAAATCAAGGGTGGGGAGCTTTTTGCTCCCCACCCCTTATTGCGACGCAAATTTTTTAGCACTCCAAAGTGGGAGGACGAGCAGCACGGGATACCTATTCTGCTCGGCCCGGATTGCCAAATTCGGGCCATGATTGCTGGATTTGGCAATCCAGCAGAAGCAAGTAACGACTTTTTGCTTTGACGTGCTATACATTTTTTCAGCGGGGATTGGGAGAGCAAGAGGGCTTTCTCAGTCCCCGTATCGTCAAAGTTAAGTTAAATTATAGATTTTAGCAAGTGGTGGACGACAGTCCAGCACCACCACATTTGCCTTCGTTTTCCTGGCAGAGTTGGGTGACAAGACCCAATTAGCGGTTACGTGAAGGGCTTTGGGAAAGAAGCCCAGGCGGTCATTTACTCATCTCTGACAGCGCCAATCAGGGCGCAAGGTCGAAAGGAAGCTGTGATGTCCCCGTGCATTAGCTGTGCAGTGTTCAGTGTAGACGAATCCGGCCATGATAAGACGTGGCAGCAAGAGTGGGTGAACGACGTTTGCCCAAAGTGCAGCAAAGAGTTCGATCTGGGCGACCACATTGTGGTGGACGATGACAACATTGTCTACCACTACGATTGTTTCGGAGGGTCAAAGCCGCCATTTGAGGAGGAGGGAAATGAAAAAACTGCTACTTCAACTAGATAGCGACAAGCATCCCAGTGTTTTCGACACTATCACCGCCTACGACGCTGGCGCTGACCATGTTTTGGCACTGGGCAATGTCGCTGTGGAAGACGTACGCGACCTGGTATACGGGGCGATGTTCACCCGTGGGGGAAAAGACCTCAAAAACTCGGCCGTCTTTATCGGTGGTTCCGACGTGCCCACCGGCGAGGCGATGCTCAAGGCCGCCACGGATGCGTTCTTCGGTCCGGTGCGGGTCTCGGTGATGGCTGACCCCAATGGGTCGAACACGACGGCCGCCGCCGCAGTGAGAAAGATAACGAGCGTGGTGGATGTAAAGGGCAAAAAGGCGGTGGTCTTTGCCGGTACGGGGCCCGTCGGCCTGAGGGCCTGTGCCTTCTTGGCCAAGGAGGGGGCCGACGTCTACCTCACCTCCCGCAGTATGGAGAGGGCCAAGTCCGCCTGCGAACTCGTCAAGTCCCGCTTTAATCTGGAAGTCACTCCTCATCAGGTGGCCGATGACGAGGCGGTCAAGGGGGTCCTCGAAGGGGCGCATATCCTGATGACCGCTGGCGCTGCCGGGGTGATGCTGGTTGAGGAAGACACATGGAAAGCCAATCCTACCATTGAGGTCATGGCCGATGTCAACGCCGTTCCCCCGACCGGAATCGAGGGGATCAAACCTCACTGGGACGGCAAGGAGAAAGAGAGAAAAGTTGTCTTTGGTGCCCTGGGCGTCGGCGGCCTGAAGATGAAGGTGCACAGAGCCTGCGTGGCCCGTCTCTTCGAGGGCAACGAGCTGGTGTTGGACGCGGAAGAGATCTTTGCCATCGCCAAGGAAATAGGCAGGTAACCACTTGCCCTAGGCATGTTATCCAGTGCGAATCTTGATCGTTGGCTTCAGTACGCGGGCCATCGCCGAATCAGCGGCGCGGGGCGGGTATAACGTCGTCACCCTTGATTACTTCGGCGACCGCGATCAGAAGGAGTTGGTAGAAAACTACTCGCTGATGCGCGATTTCCAGCTCGGCTTCAGCGCCAAAGCCCTGCTGGTCGCCAGCCGCAGCCTGAACTTCCAGGCAGTGGCCTACGCCTCCAGCCTGGAAAACCACCCTGATGTCATAGAGGAGCTGGCTGAGGGGCACACTCTGCTGGGCAACTCTCCCTCTATCCTGCGCCGGGCACGCGACTGGGGCCATCTGCGTTTAGTCTGCCGACAGGAAAACATTGCTCACCCGGTCACCCTGCTCCCAGGTGAAGAAGAGCAGGCCAGGGGTTCGGGGCGCTGGGTGAGCAAGCCAGCGCGAAGCGGCGGCGGGCACGGGATCAGCTTCTGGAGGGGGGGCGCGTTGGGCAAGGGGCGCGTCCTTCAGGAGTGGATCGAGGGCAAAGCCTGTTCCGCCGCTTTCGTGGCCGACGGACGACAGTGCGTGCTCCTGGGCCTGACGGAGCAACTCATCGGACGGGGGGAACTGGGGGCGCTGCGCTTCACCTGGTGTGGCAACATCCTGCCCCTCAGTCTGCCCGCGCCAGAGATAGGAACCGTTATCGGGTCGGTACGAGAGATAGCAGAGAAGCTCACCCGCTCCTGCGACCTACGGGGGGTCAACGGCGTGGACTTTGTACTGGGACGGGACGAGGCCGGACGCCCTGTGCCCTATCTGGTGGAGGTCAATCCCCGCTACACCGCCTCGATGGAGCTGATAGAGTGGGCCTACGGCACAAACGTATTCGACCTGCACGTTCGCTCCTTCGATGGGGAGCTGCCCTCCTTCTCGCTGAGGGAAAACGTCCATCGGCCCGGTTTCTACGGCAAGGGAATCATCTACGCAAGGGAGGATGCAGTGATGCCCGAGACGGCCGGGTGGAGGGCTAAGGGGAGGAGGGACATCCCCTTCCCAGGGGAGAAGATAGAGGCCCATCATCCGATATGCACCGTGCTGGCGCAGGGTGAGACGCGCGAGGGGTGCTGGCGCCGTCTTCTGGCAGCGGCGGAGATGGTATGGCGGGAGGTGGGCGAATCAGCGGCGAACGAGGGGGATGATGACCATATCTAAGTTCATCTTGATCACGGGACGCACGACCGAGCAGGGAACAGCGCTCCACAAAGGGAAGGACTCTGACGAATATCGCCAGGCGACGGGATTCGTGGTGATGAGCCGTGCCGATAGGGAGCGCCTGGGCGTTGAGGAAGGCCGGAGCGTCCGCGTGCACACAGCGTTCGGTGAGACAGAGCTTGAACTGAGGGAGGGAGAGCTCCCATCCGGGATCATCTTCGTGCCCATGGGGCCCGCAGCCAATATGCTCATCGGAGCGGAGACCCGGGGGACAGGGATGCCCGATTCCAAAGGGCTGGAGGTGGAGGTAGAGCCATTATGAGGATAGAGAACGTCGTCTGCCCTTTCTGCGGCTGTCTCTGCGACGACATCGTCGTCGAGGTGGAGGATAACCGCATCACGGCGGTGAAGAAGGCGTGCGCCAATGGTCGCAGTCTGTTTCTCAACGCCCACACTCAGGTCGCGCAGCCAACGGTGGATGGCGAGGAAGTGAAGTGGCCGCAGGCCATTGACGCTGCCGCGCGCATCCTGACCGACGCCGCCTACCCACTCATCTACGGTCTGAGCTCCACCGCCTCCAAGGCTCAGCGCAAAGCCATAGCCCTGGCCGACTTGTTGGGCGCGACGATTGACAGCACTTCCTCTGTGTGCCACGGTCCCACCACCATCGGCATCCAGAGCCAGGGCGAACCCACCTGTACCCTGGGCGAGATCAAACATCGCGCCGACCTGGTCATTTTCTGGGGGTGCAATCCCGCCGAAGCCCACGTGCGCCACTTCGCGCGCTACTCAGTGTCAGCGCGGGGCAAACTCACCCCCCAAGGGCGCAGGGATCGCACCGTGGTCGTGGTGGACGTGCGGCCCACGGCCTCCTCCGAGAAGGCAGACATTTTCTTGCAGGTGCGTTCCGGTTCCGACTACGAGGTACTCACTGCGCTGCGCGCCCTGCTGAAGGGCGAGGCACTGGACGTGACGGAGGTCGGCGGGGTGAACGTGACCCAACTGGCGGACCTGCTGGAGCGGATGAAGAGTTGTCGCTTCGGAGTGATCTTTTTCGGGATGGGGGTGACGCAGACGGGAGGCAAGTACCTGAACATCACCGAGTTGTTGGCCCTGGTCGCCGAGCTGAACGCGCACACCCGTTTCACCACCATGGCCATGCGCGGCCACGGCAACGTGGCCGGGGCGGACTGCACGTTGACCTGGCAGACGGGCTATCCCTTCGCCGTGAATTTTGCACGGGGCTACCCACAGTACAACCCGGGCGAGTTCACGGCGGTGGACGTGCTGGCCCGCCAGGAGGCCGACGCGGCGCTGATCATTGCTTCCGACCCAGTGGCTCACTTTCCGCGCCAGGCCGCCCAATGGCTGAGCCAGATTCCTACCATTGTCCTCGACCCCGAGGTGAACCTCACGGCACGTATAGCGCGGGTGGTGCTGCCCACGGCTACCTACGGCGTCAGCGCGGCGGGCACCGCCTACCGCATGGACAACGTCCCCCTGCCGCTGAAAAAAGTCGTGGACTCCCCACGGCCTACTGACGAAGAAGTGTTGAGCGAGATCATCTCCCGCATAGGCCCCTGATTGACAAAGTGACCACTCTGAGATAAACTACGAGCCGGGTATCTTACCGGGCTGGTAATTTATCATGAGAGCGAGCAGCGGTCGAGGGACAATTTTTGCAATGAATGAGGTGGTGAAACGATGTTAGGTATCGTCAACGGCCAAGTGTACGACCCCCAGAATGGGATCAATGGCCAAGTGCGTGACATCTGGATCGAGGACGGCAAGATCATCTCCAGTGAGAGCGTGGACCGGGCCGGAGCCGAGATCATTGACGCCGCCGGCCTGGTGGTCATGCCTGGCGGCGTGGACATCCACAGCCACATCGTGGGGGCCAAGGTGAACTCTGGCCGCAAGTTCCGCCCAGAGGACCACCGCGACCACGTGCGCACGCGGACGGCGCTCACCCGCTCAGGGTCAGGTTACACCGTGCCCAGCACCTACCTCACCGGCTACCTCTACGCGGAGATGGGCTACACCACAGTGATGGAGGCGGCCACCGCGCCCCTGGTGGCTCGCCACACCCACGAGGAACTGGAGGACACCCCCATGGTGGACAAGGGCGTCTTTATCACCATGGGCAACAACCACTTTATCATGAAGTGCATCCGCGACGGGCAGCGGGAGAAAGCACGCGATTACGTAGCCTGGCTGCTGGGGGCAAGCAAAGGATACGCTATCAAGATCGTCAACCCCGGCGGAGTGGAGAACTGGAAGTGGGGCCGCAACGTGGGCGAGATGGACGACGAGGTCATTGGTTTCGGCGTCACCCCGCGCCAGATCATCACCACCCTAGCCTGGATCAACGACGAGTTGGGGTTGCCCCACGTGCCCCACATCCACGGCATCAACCTGGGACGGACCGGCAACGCCCGCACGACTGTGGAGACCCTCGAGGCCCTCGAAGGGCGACGGGCCCACTTCTGCCACCTGCAATTCCTCAGCTACGGAGGGGAGCCAGGCAAGCGCCTCCGCTCCGGCGCGGCGCAAGTCGCCCGCGCGGTCAACGAGCATCCTAACGTCACTGTGGACGTGGGTCAGGTGATTTTCGGCGAGGCGACCACCATGACCTCCGATGGCCCTTTGGAGTACCGCCTGCATCAACTGAGCGGCAACAAGTGGCTCAACGACGATGTGGAGGGGGAGACAGGCGGCGGGGTGGTGCCCATGCTTTACAGGCGCAAGAACCTGTTCAACGCTGTGCAGTGGCTCACCGGCATGGAACTGTTCCTGCTCATTGATGACCCCTGGCAGGTCTTCCTGACCACCGACCATCCCAACGCGGGACCGTTCTTCTGCTACCCGCGGGTGATCAAGCTGCTGATGGACCGTGACTACCGCGCCGAGGTGTTGGAGAGCATTCATCCCCGGGCGCGGAAAGGCGCGCTACTCTCCGAGCTGGACCGCGAATACTCGCTATACGAGATCGCCATCGTCACCCGCGCGGGGACCGCTCGCGCCCTGGGCCTCAAGAGCAAAGGGCACCTGGGCGTGGGGGCCGATGCCGATGTGACCCTCTACGCGCCCCTGGACGACAAAGAGGAGATGTTCGCCCGTCCCCGCTACGTGCTCAAAGACGGCCAGGTCGTCGTCCGCGATGGACAAATCATGCGCGAGTGTCCGGGTCGCACGCTGTACGTCACCCCGCCCTACGATCCGGGGATCGAGGCAGACCTTCGCCCTCACTTTGAGGAGTGCTACACTATCTCTTTCGACAACTATCCAGTCGCGCCGGAGTATCTGCCTCATGGCGAGGTGATCCCCTGCGCGTGAGGAATCCGTTATGTCATTGCACCAGGTATATCTGAGCTTGGGTGCCAACCTGGGGGATCGGCAGGGCAATATCCTCCAGGCGCTGCAATACGTCCAGGCTCGTGCATCTGTTATAAAGGTCTCCTCTTTTTACGAGACCGAGCCGGTGGGATACCTGGATCAGCCCAAGTTCCTCAATATCGCTTGTGCCCTGGAGACTGAACTCTCCCCAGCCGACCTGCTCCACCTCTTGAAGTGGATTGAGAAACGGATGGGACGGCGGGAATCCTTTCGAAATGCCCCTCGCCCCATTGATATGGACATCCTCTTCTACGACGATCTAGTCCTGGAATCCCCTGATCTTTGCATCCCCCATCCCCGCCTGCACGATCGGGCCTTCGTCCTGGTTCCCCTGGCAGAGATTGCGCCGGACCTGGTGCATCCGATGTTGAACACGACCGTAGCGGAGATGTTGAGCAGGGTTGGTCAGGAGGGAGTCAAGCGGGTGGAGCGGAGTCTCAAGCTGCGCCTGGAGCACGACGTTCAGCAGGCCAGGCCAGCCGTGCCCATCAGCCTGAGCCGGGTGGGAGTCACCAACTTGCGTCGTATCATCCAGATATCCGATGGCGGCCGGGGTACCTTGTTCTACGCCGAGCTGGATCTCTTCGCCGACCTGAATCTCGATCAGGCGGGCGTCCACATGTCCCGCTTCAGCGATGTGTTGGAGGCTCTCGTGGAGGAAATCTCCCTTGAAGCCTCGCCAGACATCGAGTCGTTGGCAGAACGTCTGGCCCGGCAAGTGGTGCAAAGCCAGCAAGCCATCCGCTCCGAAGTACATATCCGGGCCCAGTACCCGATGATAAAGGTCACGCCGGTCACAGGCAAGAGCACTGAGGAACTCTACACCCTCATCGGTATCGCCGCCAGCAACGGGGAGAGAACCAGGCATCTGGTGGGGGTCGAGGTGAATGGAATAACCGTCTGTCCCTGTGCCCAGGATATGGTCAGAGGCTACTCGCAAGAACTGTTGCTGGAAGAAGGATTTTCAGAGGGCGAGGCAGAACGAATACTGGGCGTGTTGCCCATCGCCTCCCACAATCAGCGGGGACGGGGCACCTTGCTGATCGGGTCAGAGCAGCGGGTGCGGGCCGAGAATCTGGTCCACATCGTGGAGGCCTCGATGAGTTCAGAGACGTATGAACTCCTCAAGCGGCCGGATGAGTTTTTCGTGGTCAACAAGGCCCACCGCAACCCAAGATTTGTGGAGGACGTGGTACGAGAGATGTTGCGCAACGTGGTGGAGGTCTACCCCGACCTGCCCGACGAGGCCTTTGTCCTGGCCAAGCAGGAGAACCTGGAGAGCATCCACCAACACAATGCCTTCGCCGAGCGATACGGCACCCTGGGGGAGCTCCGCCGGGAAATCTTGTGGAGCGAATACGTGGTCCGACACACCACTCTGGAAGAATGGCTGGAGGGATAGAGCAGTGTACAGAGTCGTGGTAGAGAAAGGGAATTTGCGCTTCAGTGCCGCTCACTTTATTTCGTTCGGTGGCAAGTGTGAGCGGCTACACGGTCATAACTATGCCGTCTCGGTAGAGTTGGAAGGGGGGCTCACCGAGGATCGCTATGTTTTCGACTTTGTAGTGCTCAAGAAAATCACCCGCCGGATTTGTGATTCTCTGGACCATCACTTCCTGCTGCCTCAGCAAAGCAAAGATTTGGACATTAAAAAGACCGATGGGGAGTGGGAAATTCGATTCGAGAACCGGCGCTATGTCCTGCCGGCCGAGGACGTGCTCGCCCTGCCGGTGGATAACATCACCGCCGAACGGCTGGCAGAATACATCTGCGGTCAACTAGTCGAGGCGCTGCACGAGCACGATGTGGCAAACCTCACCTCGGTGACCGTAGGAGTCGAGGAGACGGCTGGACAGACTGCCTTCTACCAGCGTCCGCTCTCTTAACACAACATGCAACACACAACACGCAACACGCAACACGCAACGAGCATCGCCTGGGGCATTACGGGAGCAGGACACCTTTTGCAGGAATGCATCAACCTGATCCTAGAACTCGATAAAGTAGATGGGGTAGACGTTTTCCTTTCCCGCGCTGCAGAAGAAGTCCTGCGGATGTACCGCCTGGAGGATGACCTTCGGCGGGCGACGGGAGCGGTGGTGCGGGACACCCTGGCCAGCGCGCCCATCGTGGGCCGGTTCGCCCGATCGCGATACCGGGTATTGGTCATCGCCCCAGCCACTTCTAACTCGGTGGCCAAATTCGTCTGTGGTATCTCTGATTCCCTGATCACCAACCTGTTCGCTCAGGCCGGCAAGAATCGGATGCCCATCATCGTCCTGCCCACCGACGTCGCGCCTGAGATGGACTCTATCGCACCCAAAGGAAAAGTGATCAAAGTCTATCCACGTGCCATTGACCTGGAGAACACGGCCAGGTTGCGCGAGTTTCCGGGTGTCACCGTGGTGGAAAATATCGAGAGCCTCCGAAAATGCCTGATTACCTGTTCGTGACTGGCAAGCTGGCCGCCGATGCTCTGGCGGCCACCCTGGAGCGGATGGAGCCCGATTTTGAGTACGAGGTGGCGGTCCTCAACATTTCTGTGGCCGCTCTGATGGACACGCGCTGGATCGCCCGGCACCTGACCGACGCCCAGGGGTGCTATCGGGTCATGATCTCTGGCTGGTGTCAGGGCGACCTATCCGTCATCGAAGAGCAGGTGGGCGTCCCCGTCATTCGCGGTCCCAAAGACCTGAAGGATCTGCCCGTTTTCTTCGGTCGAGAACGGGTCCGGGAGGGTTATGGCCAGTACCGGGTAAAGATTCTGGCCGAGATCGTGGAAGCCTACCGCATGTCCTGGGAGGACATCCTGGCCAGGGCCGAGTACTACCGCGCCAGCGGGGCCGACATCATTGACCTGGGCTGTCCCGTGCAGGGCGGTTTCCCTGGCGTGGCAGAGGTCATAGCAGGACTGAAGGAGCGTGGCTTCACCGTCAGCCTGGATACTTTCGACCCTGGGACCATCCTTCGCGCCGATGAGGTCGGCCTGGATCTGCTGCTGAGCATCAACTCCCAGAACATGGACCTGGCCCCCCGACTGCATTGCAAAGTGGTGGTTATCCCTGATTTCGGTGAGGGCCTGGAGTCGCTGGAGCGAAATGCTGCCCAGCTGGAGGAGTGGGGTGTGCCATACGTCATGGATCCCATTCTGGACCCTCTCAGCTTTGGCTTCACCGAGTCTCTCCATCGTTTTTACGAAACGCGGCGGCGCCACCCCGAGGCCGAGATGCTCATGGGGCTGGGCAATCTCACTGAACTGACCGACGCGGACAGCACCGGCATCAACGCCCTGATGGCTGGGGTGATCACCGAGTTGGGGATAGACTATGTTCTCACCACCGAGGTGATCAGTTGGACCCAGGGGGCGGTGCGTGAGCTGGACCTGTCCCGCAAGCTGATGTACTATGCCCATCAGAACCGGGTGCTGCCGAAGGAGATAGACGACAGCCTGATCACGGTGAAGGACCCTCCTTACGAACACTACACCGAGGCAGAACTGCGCCGTATGCATCAACAACTGCGCGACCGGAACTTGCGCATCTTTACCGACGACAATTGGATCTATGTTTTCAACCGCGATATCTTTATTCGCGGCACCAGTCCGGACGACATCTTTGCCCAACTGAACGTAGCAGATGTGTCCCACGCTTTCTACCTGGGGCGGGAGTTGGAGCGAGCCGCTCTGGCCGTGCAGTTGGGTAAGAAGTACATCCAGGAAGAGGAGCTGCGCTGGGGCTACCTGAGTCAAGGATGGGCTGCGACCTGAGGGGCGAGATGGTTCGAGCCATTGGCATTGATCCGGGCACGGTGAGTTTCGACGTGTGTGGGCTGGAGGGGGATCGCCCTTTCCTGGATACGATCATCCCCTCCGCAGAAGTCGCCGCCAATCCGCGGGTGTTGGTAGACTTGTTGCAGTCGGCTGCGCCGGTGGACATGATTGTCGGCCCCTCTGGCTACGGACTGCCCTGGGTGAGCGCTCAGGACCTCCGTCCGCAGGATATGGACTTGCTCGTCCTCAGCGAGAAGCGGGATCGCGGTCGGGCTCCCATCGTCGGAGGGATGCGCAGGATGCTCCGCCTGCTGAAGGAGAGCGGGCTGCCGCTCTACTTTGCGCCAGCGGTCATCCACCTGCCCACTGTGCCGAAGCATCGCAAGGCCAACCGGATTGACATGGGCACAGCCGACAAGCTGTGCGCCGTGGCCCTGGGGATATACGACCAGGCCCGTCACCTCAACGTTGCATACGAGGAAACCTCGTTCATCTACGCCGAGTTGGGCGGGGCCTTTACGGCGATGATCGCTGTGAAGGGCGGCAAGGTGGTGGATGGCCTGGGGGGCACCTCGGGCAGCCTGGGCTACCTGTCTCTGGGGGCTGTGGATGGGGAGCTGGCCTATCTCCTGGGAAGCTTTCACAAGGAACTCCTCTGTTCAGGTGGGGTGGCTTACATTGCCGGGCAGCCGGATCTGTCGCCAAAAGACCTCGTGGCCCCCGCCCTAACGGCTCGACTGAGCCTTCGTCCCGAGCTCAAGCCGAGGGGCTCGCTAAAGTCCAATGATCGGAGCAGGCTGGCCTGGGAGGCTTTCATGGAGGGGTTGGTCAAGAGCGTGGCTGCTGAAATGACCGTTGTGCCATCTCCCAGAGAGATTCTGATTTCCGGTCGCCTTTGTCGCATCCCAGAGATCCGCCAGGAGGTGATTCGTCGCCTCTCCCCCTTTGCTCCAGTGCGACGGGTGAAGGGTTTCGCCCAGGTAGCTAAAGAGGCTGCTCAAGGGGCCGCCTTGATCGCCGAGGGGCTGGCTGGCGGTATGTACGAGAGATTGGTGGAGGTCATGGAGCTTTGCGGAGCTAGCGGCACCGTCCTGGATCATCTGTATGTCGCTGGGGCCGAGGCTCTGAGACAGAGGTACCTGAGGAGTGAAACGTAATGCGTAATGCGTGATACGTGGATGGAGAAGGCAGGTTTGGCGGAAAAAAAACCTGGTTTCGGGAGGTGGTAGACGATGCATATCAACGGCGTTGAAATTGAGGATACCTTTGCCGAGGCTTTCAAGATGCGGGCTGCGCGGCTGATCATCACTGCCGTCAATGAGCGCTGGGCGCTGACGGCGGCCCAGGTAGCTACGGGTTTTGCTACGTCCGTCATCGCTTGCGGCTGCGAGGCAGGCATCGAAGCGGTGGTCCCGGTGGATGAGACCCCCGACGGCCGCCCAGGCATCAGCGTCCTGGTCTTCACCATGGGTTCCAAGGGGATGGAAGACCAACTGATGCGCCGGGTAGGCCAGTGCGTAATGACCTGTCCCACCACTGCCTGCTTCAATGGCCTGGAGAGCGAGGAGAGGCTGAAAATCGGCGGGACGCTCCGCTACTTCGGCGATGGCTTCCAGATAAGCAAGCTCCTTGAGGGGAGGCGGCTCTGGCGGATACCGGTGATGGAGGGAGAGTTCCTGGTTGAGGAGAGCTTTGGCATCAAGAAAGCCATCGGTGGTGGGAATTTTCTCATCCTGGGCTCAAGTCCTGAGGTCACTCTTGAAGCGACGGAGAGGGCGGTGGAGGCGATGGAGAAGGTGAAAGGAGTGGTGATGCCCTTCCCCGGCGGCATCGTCCGCAGCGGGAGCAAAACAACATCGCAGTACAAATTTCTGCGCGCCTCGACCAACACCGCTTACTGTCCCACCATCCGCCGCCAGACCGAATCCGCACTGCCGGAGGGGGTCAACTCTGTGCTGGAGGTCGTCATTGACGGCCTGGACGAGGGAGCGGTGCGGGAGGCGACGCGGGTCGGTATCCTGGCCGCCTGCATCCCAGGCATCGTGCGCATCTCGGCCGGGAACTATGGCGGCACGCTTGGCCAATATCAGATTTATCTCCACGAGGTGCTGGCCGATGTCTAAAGTAACGCTTATTCTCAGGAAAAAGTCGAACATCCCCATCGAGGCCGATGCCATCCGGCCCGACATCTTTGCCGACAAGAGCTACCAGGAAATCAAAGCCCTGCCTCTCTACTATGGCAACAAGGAGAGGAATCTGGGCGAGATATTTGAGGTCCGAGGAGAGAGGTCGGACTGCATCAGGATCATAGGCGACCTCTCTCACATAAAGAAGATAGGCTACGGGATGAAGGGCGGAAGGATAGTCATCGAGGGCAATGTGGGGATGCACCTGGGAGCGACGATGGAGGGAGGCGAGATAGTCGTTGAGGGGAACACCTCTGACTGGCTGGGGGCGGAGATGAAAGGCGGGCTCATCAGAGTGAAAGGAGATGCCGGCAACTTGATAGGAGCAGCCTATCGTGGTAGTAAGAGAGGGATGAACCGGGGCACGATCATCATCGAGGGCAATGCCGGCGACGGGGTGGGGGAACGGATGAGACGGGGCCTTGTCGTCATCCTGGGCGATGCCGGCGATTTTGTCGGGGCCCATACCATCGCTGGCTCGATCATTGTCTTTGGCAAAATGGGGAAGAGGCCCGGGGCGGGGATGAAGAGGGGAACCATCGTCACCTTTCAGGAACCCCGTCTCCTCCCTACCTTCCGCTACGATTGCACCTATAACCCCGCCTTCCTCAGGGTCTACCTGAGAGCACTTAGGGGCTATGGCCTCGAAATCAGGGAGGACTATATCACCGGAAGCTACAGGCGTTACAATGGCGACATCTCCGAGTTAGGAAAGGGGGAGATTCTGATCTATGAACGAGAAACTTGAGCGGATCAGCGTAAACGCCAGGGCGGCGCTCATTGCCGAGCAAATGATCGCCGAAGCGAAGGCGCTTGGCGTCAAGGCCCTGACTTTGCCCAACGGGACGAAGGTGATAGACGCAACCGACGGAGGATTGAGGGCAGGGAAGCTCTTCGCCGAGGTCTGTATGGGGGGACTGGGGGAGGTCACCTTTACCAGTCTCGATTTCGGCCAGTTCTGGCTCCCCGGCGTGAGTGTCAGCGTCGAAAGGCCCGCCGTGGCCTGTATGGCCTCGCAGTACGCGGGATGGATGATCAAAGTGAACAAGTTCTTCGCCATGGGCTCAGGGCCAGCCAGGGCCCTCTCCCGTGTTGAAGAGCTTTTCGAACAGTTAGACTACAGTGACGAGCCCGATATGGCAGTGATAGCCCTGGAGGGGAGAAAGCTCCCCACTGAGGAAGTGGCAGAGTACATCGTCCGCAAGTGCAACGTGAGCACCGAGAAGCTCTACATCCTCATCGCTCCCACAGCCAGCGTGGTTGGTTCGGTGCAGGTTGCGGCCAGGGTGGTGGAGACGGGGATGCACAAGATGATGGAGTTAGGTTTCGATATCAAACAGGTATCGAGTGGCTACGGCACCTGTCCCATCGCCCCCGTGGCTAAGGACGACCTCAAGGCCATCGGTCGCACCAACGACTGTGTCCTCTACGGCGGGCGGGCCTTTTACTCTGTGCGGACGGAGGACGGAGAGATCGAGAGGACCATCAACGATATCCCTTCTTCAGCCTCCAGGGATTACGGGAGGCCGTTTTATGAAATCTTCCAGGCGTATGGGGGGGATTTCTACCAGATTGACCCCTTGCTCTTCAGCCCAGCGGAGGTCTTTATCAACAATCTGACCAGCGGGAGGACCTACCACGCCGGGGAGGTGAACGCGGAGGTGCTACGAGGGGTCCTGGGGTGAAGATAGGGATACTGGGCTCGAGGGGGAGCTGGCATGTAGAGGCTCTGGTAAAGGCTCTGGAGGAGAGGGGCATCCTGACGGATCGCTTTCCCATCACCCGCCTGGTGGCCAGGATTTCGGACGAGCCCCGGGTCCGTGTGTGGGAACACATACTCGAGGGATACGATGCCATCATCGTGAGGAGCATCCCCAGCGGCTCGCTGGAGCAAATCATCTTCAGGGTTGATGTACTGCACCGGTTGGAGAACCTTGGGGTCAGGGTGGTGAACTCGGCCAGGACTATCGAGAGGACGGTTGACAAATATTACACCTCGGCCCTTTTGGAGGACGCCGGCATCCCCACCCCCCGCACGGTGGTGATGGAGCGCTTTGACGAGGCGATGGAAGCTTTTGAAGAGCTGGGAGATGCGGTAGTGAAACCCCTCTTCGGCTCCGAGGGGCGGGGGATGGTGAGGGTTTGCGACGAAGACGCGGCCTACAGGCTCTTCAGGGCCCTGGAATTAGGCCGCTATATTTTTTATCTCCAGGAGTTCATCCCCCACGCCAATTGGGACATCAGGGCCTTCGTCATCGGCGGTAAGGTAACTGCCGCTATGGTGCGCCGCGCCGAGGGCTGGAAGACGAACGTGGCCAAGGGGGCGAGCGTGGAGCCCCTGGAGCTAAGCGAGGAGCTACGGGAGCTGAGCCTCAGGGCCTCCGCCGTCCTCGAGGCCGAGTACGCCGGGGTGGACATCCTGAAGGCGGAGGACGACGGGTACTACGTGACCGAGGTGAACGGCATTCCAGGGTGGAAGGGGCTTCAGAGGACAACCGAAGTGGACATCGCTGGAAGGATCGTCGAGCATGTGGTGGGTTTGTCAGGAGCAAGTAGCCCGTAGAAAAGGGTAAGGGGCGAGAGGGAGGCAGCGGTGAGGCCGATGATTGAAGGCTATTACGTGAAGTCCATCGAGGGCCTCCTCTTCGCTGTCAAGGGGCTGATCCATCCGCCTGAGGTGGTGGTGGCCTACCTGAGATATGCCCCCGACCCGGACGGCGAGAGGGAGAGGGATGATATACGCTACAGGAGGCTCTATTACTTTGAGGAGCAGGAGGAACTGCTTCGGGAAAGGTATCCCCTCTATCTCTTCTTCGACCCTGTCTTCGGGGAGCAGCTTCAGGGCATCCCCAAGGAGCGTATAAGGCTGGTTTACGACCCCTGCCTGAAGCTGACGGATCTCCGTCAGAGAGAGGGCCTGGACGAATTGGAGGCGAAGGCCGTCGAGTTCGCCGATTTGCTAGTGGGGAGGGCGAAGGTACTGGAGAGGAGCATGGGCGTATCGGGCTCGATCCTCGTGGGCTTGCACACGCCCCGCTCCGATGTGGACATTGTCGTCTACGGCTCCGAACATTGCCGTGCGGTTCACAGGGTGCTGAGGGAACTGCTGGAAGAACAGGGGAGCGAGGTGAGGAGGCTTGACGAGGAGGAAATGAGGGAACTTTATGCCTCCCGCTCCCAAGATACGCCGATGGGCTTTGGGGATTTCGCCAGGCTGGAGGGGCGCAAGGTCAACCAGGGCCGGTTCCGGGAGTGTGAGTACTTTATCCGCTTCGTCAAAGCTCCGGCGGAGGTCGGGGAGAGCTATGGCGACAGGAGGTACATTTCGCTCGGGCAGGCGGAAATCGAGGCCACTGTTGCCGACGCAAGCGAGGCCATTTTTACGCCCTGCACCTATAAAATAGAGGATGTGCAATGGGTAGGGGGGCAGCATGGTGCGCCCCTACCGGAGGAAATCGTCTCTTTTAGGGGGAGGTTTTGCGAACAGGCCAGGGAAGGGGAAAGGGTCATCGCCCAAGGCAAGCTGGAGAGGGTTGTCGCGAGGGAAAGGGAAGCTTACCACCGGTTGCTCCTCGGCGGGCGGGGCGATTCTATGACCGTGAAAGTTAGCTGAAGATGGATCAGCGAGCAAGAAAACCCAAGGACAGGGATTTCATTGAGACAAAGGAGGGGATGTTCTTCTGCGTGACTGGCTATCTGCATCCCCCGGACAAGTATACCGCCTACCTCAAATACTCTCCCGCTCCGGTGGGGAAGTGGAAGAGCGGGGAGATTTACTATCGCAGGGAGCTAGAGTACTACCACGTCGGCAAGGTGGCCGACACAATAGCCTACTTGGAACGGAATTACCCCCACTACGTCCACTACTGCCCCGTAAGGGGCATACAGTTTTCCATGATCCCCCAAGGTTACCTCAGGAAATACTACCTCCCCGAACAGCGGCTGAAGGAGATCCTTGAGACCCCACGAGACCCTCTCGAGGAGGAAGTGTGTGCCTTCGTAACCGAGATAATAGCTTGCACTGGCATCAAGGAAGAGGACTTTGGCATCACCGGTTCCATCTTATTGGGGATACACAACCCCGAATTCTCGGACATTGATCTCTTGGTCTACGGCCTGGAGAACGCCCAGAAAGTCAGGACGGCGATGAAGGAGGGGAGATCGGCCAAGATCCGCGCCGTGACGGGGAAGGCGTTGGAAGAATGGTGCGCCTCGGTGGTCAAGCACTTTCCCCTCAGCTACGAGGAGGCCCGATATTTTGCCGGGAGGAGGTGGAACTATGGCTTCTTCAGAGGCAGGTA
Organism: Anaerolineales bacterium; assembly: GCA_004377365.1. Classification (GTDB taxonomy): domain Bacteria; phylum Chloroflexota; class Anaerolineae; order E26-bin7; family E26-bin7; genus E26-bin7. The sequence continues at coordinate 23,815 of SOHZ01000416.1, forward strand.
CTTCTCCATTCACCCCACGAAGAAGAATGATGAGATAGGGGAGAATTATGGGGATAGGATATATCGGGAGAAAGGAGTGGCGAGGATAAGGGCCATCGTCTCGGATGCCAGCGAATCCC
>SOHZ01000621.1 GCA_004377365.1 Anaerolineales bacterium
CTTTCTTCCCCACCCTCTGAGACAAGTATGACACAACTGGCTCCCATCAGGTCCTATCGGTCAAGAAAGTGTCCATCTGTTGGCCGAGGGCCTCTGCAAAGCCTGCTTCCGGGATTGAACCGGCCTCCACCGTCTCTGCTTCCGCTGTGATCTCGAGCAACTGCTTGATGGCTCGCCTGATGTAAAGCCAGATCATACCGATGCGACTGGGACGTCCTTTCTTTTCAGAGAAGCTGGTTAGGAAGAGATGATCACCCCCATTGGCCGAATAGACATCGTAACTGGATCCCTCACGATAATGCGGCAGGCCGCGCTCTCTAGTGCGCATTCAGAGTTGGCTCAGAGACCTTTGCAGGATCTTCTTGACTTTGTCGTGGAGCCCATCAATGTCAAAGGGAAAGTCCAGGTGAATGATCTGATCATCCAGGTCAGGGTGAAATGGTCTGTCAGAGATGATCAATAAAGGGACCTGTCCGATTCGTCCGGCCAGCGAAGCTCTGGCAAGCGCCACGACCGGTTCGCTGGTAGGTGAGCTCATGGCTACCACGATCAGGTCGAAATCGCCCACCTCGGCCTGGCTCCCCCGCTGCTCTGGTGAACTCAGCGCAAGCCTTATGACCTCCAGGTGATTATGCTTCAGGTTCAACTCTATCGCTCTGGAGAGCCCGTCGTTATCACTGAGGACAAGAACTCTTTTCCCGGCTAAACCTGCGCCCATTGGTTATTCCCCCTGTCCCCCGCTCTACGCTGTCGCTACATTTTTGTGCTCGTAGGGGAGAGGCTAGCTCTTCTTCTACAATCCCGATTTTGTCCTCTATTGTCCTCTATTATACTCTCTCTGCCTTCCAACTGCCTTACAAAATGCCTCGCCGACCTTCCAACAACCTTCCAATTTATGAAGCAAGCCCCCGTTGCCTCTCGTTGAACGAGTCGAGACCGAGGCGTGGGGGCTTGTCATGCAATTGAAATGAAATGCCACGCACTTTCCAAAGTGCGTGGCACTTTTCGGAGGGTACGGGCAGAGGCTAGCCCCTGCTCCTACTCGGCAAGGGCAAAGACGTAGCCGATGCCGGGTCTGGTCTGAATATATTGCGGGTTTCGTGGATTGCGCTCTATTTTCCGCCGCAAGCGGTGAACGGCCTGCCACAACAGGCGGTTCTCCCCCTCATACCCCATCCCCCACACCTTTTCCAATAGATACTCGGGCATCAAGACCCGTCCGGCCTGTCTGACCAGTTCGCAGAGCAAGCGGTACTCAGTGGGGGTCAGGTTCGCTTCCTGGCCGCAGGCAAACACTCGCTGCCGGACGAAATCAACCAGCAGGTCACCGGCCTGGAAGGTAGGATGGGGCTCCTGCTGCTCCGAGAGCTCGACACGCCGCAGAACAGCCCGTACCCTGGCCAAAAGCTCTTCGGCGCTGAAGGGCTTGGTCACGTAATCGTCGGCGCCTATATCCAAGCCCTTCACCTTGTCAGCATCCTCCGCCAGGGCCGTGAGCATGATGATGGGCACCGCTGAGAACTCACGGATACGCCAGCAGACCTCGTAACCATCCAGGCCGGGCATCCTGATGTCCAATAGGATGAGGTCTGGTTCCTCACTGACAGCAAGCTCTATAGCCGTCTGCCCATCCCGCGCGGCGAGCACCTGATAGCCACTGGCTTCTAGATTGATCTGTATGGCCCGGACATATCTAGGTTCGTCATCTACCACTAGAATGCGGACTTTGCCTTTGTTCATGTTCTGTCTCCCTGGCTCAATGATAGAAACCGACTCCAATCACTGTTGGGGCTGGTCAGAATGGGATTCCGACCCTTCGACAAGCTCAGGACTCTGCCTGGAGCCGACGGGCAGGGTGAAATAGAAAGTGCTACCCACACCGAGGACACTCTCGGCCCAGATGCGCCCACCGTGAGCCTCCACGATACCCTGACAAACAGCCAGTCCCAGGCCGACCCCTCTCACCCTCTGGGTGATCTCGTTCTCAACACGATAAAAGCGCTCAAAAATCCTCTCCAGATCCTCTGAAGGGATGCCCATTCCCTGGTCGCTGACCCGGATGAGGAGTTGGCTCCTGTCCCCACGGCCCTGGACGGTGATGGTCCCTCCTTCAGGCGAGTACTTGATGGCGTTACTCAGGAGATTACGCAGCACCTGTTCGATGCGTTTGGGATCAACTGTCACTACCAACGGATCGGAGGGGAAATCGTGGACAAAGCGGTGTTGTGTGGGTTGGACCTCCACAGTTTCCATCACCTCTCTGGCAAGCTGGCC
>SOHZ01000542.1 GCA_004377365.1 Anaerolineales bacterium
GGGGGATCGTGAAACGCAAGGTCATAGTTATAAGTGTTCACCCGCAGTTAAAACATAATCCGCAGCACCGGCACCAGGCATTCTAGCAGGCTGATCCCTCCGTGCAGCATCACTTTGTACTTGCCCCGCGTGGCCCAGGCGTAGCGATTGCCCACCAGGTAGTAGCTACCGTGTTGGACAATGTACCCTGCCTCGGTCAGTTTATCGGCTTTCGTATTGGCCTCGGCGTAACGCGATGCGCCAAAGATGGCCTGCATGGCCTCTTGCAAACGTCTCGACATAGGAGATTGAAACCTGGCTCGCTGGCCACCTCGGTCAAATTCTGCAGAAAGCCGCGATTTCCCCCTCGTCTCACTTCATCAGCGGCGATGCTGTCATACCAGTCCTCGATCTCGTCAATGAAGATGACCAGCGTACTTTCATCCACCAATTCCTTGAGCTGTGAGATGGTGGGGTAATCCTTGACCTTTGCCAGTAGATCCTCACGGCCCGCCCTACGAAACAACGGCTCCCATAAATATTCAGGCTGATCCTCTTGGGCAGAGATCATCACGGCCCGAGAGCCTTCCAGCGGCAGGGAAGGAAGGCCGTGATCCTGAAGCCACTTCCTGCCCTGTTTTGGGTGGGCAAGTAGATTGTACAACGCAATCAACGCGTGCGTCTTGCCACTGCCCATTCTACCAATCGGCAGGAAGGCTCCCTGAACCCGGTCCCCCGTGAGTTTTCGATGCACCAGCTCAATGAGACGCTGCAGGGAAGCAGAAGGATAGGTGACTGCGAAGAAGAGTTGCGGGGTGTTCTCCAGTTTATCGGCATCGGCCTCGCGGCCAACGCGATAGGCTCTCAGATCACCTTGAAAGTTCCCGGCTAGAACATCAGGTCGAGCTTCAACAACATCTTGAATCAGCATTTCCAACTCCTTTATGACAGCAAGGCGACGGATTCTCCTTACAGATACGTCGCCTCCAGCGCTGCCTGTCCTGGGCCCTTCGGCCTTGCTCAGGATAGACTCCGTCGAAAGGCCGATGCGCATATCAGCGCTGACGCGGGTGGTGACCCACCCCCATTATACGACAAATCTACGCAACCGTCAACGTCTCTTCCAGCGCCGGTGCGCACGTCGGTGCCGCCGTAGGTGGTGGCCCACCTCGCTTGGCCGAGCCCTCGGCGTGAGCTCGGTCGAACGCTCGTGAAGCCCGCCGCCCCATGGGACGGAAATGAAGCGAACAGGCAAAAACAACAAAAGCCAACCCCCTCCTGATCTAAGAGAAGATCGGCCCCCCTCAATGTCTTATGCTCCCGCCTCCCTCATTGGCTGCCGGCCGCGATGTGGGTAACGATGACGAAGTGTTGGTTAGTACCTACAATGCTATTGTACCACACAAAGAGTCAAATGTCAATGCCTGGTTCGACAGGCTCACCACAGGCGGTTCGGCAAGCGACCGGTTCACCGCTGCTCTGGCCGATGTTTTCAGTCTTGATGATGCGGCCCCGAAATGCGTCAGCCGCGTTCAGGACGCGTTTGACCTTGACCTCGATGCCGCCATCCAGGTCTATGCTGGGTCTGCAATGGCTGTGAATGTTATTTGTCAGACCCCGCCCTAATTTTTCTCCGGCGAAACCATAGTCGCCACTCATAAAAGGCAACCAACCAGTAGAGAACGAGCATTATATTTAGGGGGTTAAATCCTGAAGTTATCGCATCAAATGTCCCTAAGGCTGGTATAAGGGTCGAGAGAACAACAACTATTGTATTGTTTTGGTGTCTGTTTTCGAAATCACGATACCACGCCCATCTAGATGTCAGCAAATGCATTAGTTTTTCATCAATACGCTTGACAATATTCATCGGTTGCCTCTTTCCTTATCGCGACCAGATCGTCGCTGCTCTGGCCGATGTTTTCGGCGTTGAGGATGCCCCGATGCTCTGGCGGGCACAGGTGGAGTGGTTTGCGACGTCCGCCTTAGGGAGAGTTCAGTCGCCCTGCAAACAGACCTTTGCCACCCGCTGTTTGCCGACTTCGCGCCGATAAGAAACGGGCAAAGTCTAACACTTCTTGTGCTGTCTCATCGGGCAGATTGGCTATTAACGCAGCAGCCCGTTCCGCAACCGAAAGCCATTCTTGTGTTTCTGCTCGCCAAACTACTATAAACTGCTCTGCACGCAGGGCCAAGAAATCAAGGGTCTCTCCATCTTCATTTGTGAACTCGACTTCGTAAGCCTCGTTATCGTGACAATGGACAATTGTACCCTGCACCCCAGCGCGTAGATTTCGGCCTGGAATGTCTATCGTCAGTTCAATCACATCACCTATATCTGGCATTTTACCCTACTCCCTTTTCACACATAGAGCGTGACGAGATGAGCCTCATTAGTCCCAGCGGGCACAAGCCACCCTGTTCTAATTGTGGCTTGTTGACCTTCCATTCCCTCAACCAGCACATCCACTGTGTAGCGCTTCCCCAATTCATCCTCACTGTGGAAAGTGGCTTCGGCCTGCAAGGATTTGGTCTCAAGCTGGTGTACAAGATCGGTGTAGTTCTCTTTGGTAAAGCCGAGCAGTTTCTTAAACAGCACGGCTTTGTGCTTTCCGCGTGGTGAGTTGGGATCTAAAACGTAGTGTGTTAGCTTGCGAGGGTCAATGACAACTCGATTAGCGATGTCCGCCAGTTTCAAAGTCTATGCTCCTCACGCAGATACTCCATCCCTTTGGGGCTTTCCAGGCGGGCCAGGGAGTGTTGGCAACCGGTGGGGACGATCCGCACCCGTACGCCGTTATACGGAAATGTCGGCACTCTGCCAGGGCCACCCCCATTATACGATAAATCTACGCCACGGTCAACGTCGCCTCCAGCGCACCGGTGCGCACATCGGCGCTGCCGTATAAAGTGCGGCCAGCGGGGTGTACAGCCCCTGCCGGCGTGGCGGCATGGGGTGCCGCCTTATGCGTACTCAACAGGATCGTCAAAATGAGCCCCGTTCCACATCACGACCAAATCGTCGCTACTCTCGCCGATGTTTTCGGCGTTGATGATGCGCGCCCGAAATGCACCTGCCGCATTCAGGGCGCACCTTGACCTTGACCTCGAGGTCGCCGTCCCGGTTCATGCTGGCGTGTAGATGGTCACGCTGTGTGGATGAGGCGACCGCCTCCCACAGGTGACCCTATGCCGATATGTCGGTCTTCTTCACTTACGCTAGCTTGTCCGATTCCTCTTGACTAAGAATGAGTTTCGCCTTGATGAGTTTCCTATATAAGGCTTCGACTCTTGCCGAATCCTGAGAGACGACCGCTTTTAGTAAATCGCCCTCGATTTCAGCGACTTCAAGACGCTTGTAATAATCCAGGGACTCCTTGAAGTGTGCTAGTACGATTTTCCCAGTTAAAATGGGGTGGTTATTTGTAACGTTCGCATCCTTGAACATTGTTCCATGTTCGAGTTCCACTTCGAGTCCCTGCTGAAAGTCCTCAAGGGCAATATTCATACCTTCAACATTCATCGCTGCTAGAATCGCCCTGGCTTCCTCCAGTGGCACTTTGGGCTCTGTCAATGCGGTCCAATCTCTAATATGCAGTTCTTTACAGACCCTTCTAACTTCCTCAACAGTTACATATTCTGGGAGCTTCATCGTATCCTCCTTCTACTTGTTTTTATTAATAAATATTACGGAATTGCTTCCGCCTAACCCCTTATATTCATGGACGCGCATGGCCGAAGCGCTGAGAGCATTTGGGCAAGCGCAGCAAGTCGAAACCTGTGTTAAGTCAGGTTGTGCTCTTTGTGCTTTTCCGCAATGGTGGCAGCCAGGTTATCCAAGGCCTTGAAATCAGCCTCCCTGGGGAACCCCTTGCAGAGGACGGGCTCCAATATCTCTACTTGCAGATTGGGAATCAACCCGGCGATTTGTTCTATAGCCTTGCTACTCCAGCCATAGGAACCGATGATCGAGGCGAACTTTAGTTTGGGTCGCAGCGCGTTGGCCAGATATGCGGCGTAAAAAACGTTGGGATGCGGACCGACGTGCACCGTAGGCGTACCAATGACAATCGTGGCGGCATCCACCAGGGTGATCGCCAGTTTTCCAATGTCGGTCACAGCCAAATCAAATTGGTGCACCGTGACCCCTTTCTCGGCCAACGCGCTGACCAGGTATTCCACCATTTTCGCGGTACTACCGTGCATGGATATGTAGGGCAGGACCACGACGTTCCTGGGAATCTCTGAAACCCAATCCCGGTAGGCGTCTATGATGAACGCCGGCCGGTCATAGATTGGGCCGTGACTAGGCGCAATCAGATCTATTTCAAGGTCCTGGATCTTTTCCAGGTTCTTCTGGATGATCTTGCGGAAGGGCATCATGATCTCTGCATAGTACCTCTTGGCTGCCTCGTAAACGCGCCCCTCATCGGTCACGTATAGGTCCGTGGTGGCCAGGTGCGAACCGAAAAAGTCGCAGGTGAAGAGGATCTGATCCTCCCGAAGATAGGTTACCATGGTTTCAGGCCAGTGAACCCAGGGTGTGTATATAAACTCCAGAGTCTTGTCTCCTAGCGACAGAGTTTCCCCATCATCCACCGTGATAAACCTTTCCTCTGGAATGAGCAAGTGATCCACAAGCATTCCCTTCCCTTTAGGTGTTGTGAGGACCCTTGCGTTCTTGTATTTCTCAAGGACATGAGGGAGAGATCCAGAATGATCCTGTTCGGCATGGTGAGCGATAACGTAATCAATATTCGGGACACTCTCCAATTGAAACAGGAGGACATCTACCATGCTGGGATCAACGGTATCCACCAATACTGTTTTCTCGCTTCCCTGAATCAGATAGGCATTGTAACTTGTGCCATCAGGAAGCGGTATCAGGGAATCGAACAATCGTCTATCCCAGTCAACCGCACCCATCCAGTCAATGCCTTCTTTAACTTTTCTTGCTTTCATGCCATTACCTCCTCTGCATTTTACATGTCATCATGCCAACACAACAAAAGCCAACCCCCTCTTGATCTGCGGAGAAGATCGGCCCTCAATGTTTCATGCTCCTACCCTCCCACCCTGCCTATCGACTACGATGTAGCAACGATGATAAAGTTTGGTTAATCTTGCTGATACTATTATACCACACAGCGAGTTAAAAGGCAATGTCTGGTTCGGCACATTTCACTGGCCAGTCAGCTTGCGCCACCGTGTTCCTCTGGCTTTAGCCCTCATCGCTCGGGCTCGCCGGATTGTGCGGTGGATCACATTCAGTCGAAAGTCCTGCAAGAGGTGCGTTCCGGCTATGGGTTCAATTCCGCTAGGCCCAATGACGACAGTGCCATTCACCAACTCACCTTCATATTCAAATTTGCAAAGACCGTATGGATATTCCTGAACAGTACCTTTCGTAAGCTCCACAGGAACGCGCCCCATGGGCTGTATGTCCAACTCCACGGCCATGTCTTCAGGTATCCAGGCCCTGGTAACGCCTTTGTCAGCCAGGAACCGAACTGTACGCCGCTTTTCCGGGTCCAAGTCGTTGATCACCGTGATGTCAATGGTTACCTTTCTGTCCCACTTGAATTCCCTCAGGGCCTCCCAATTTGCCCGCAATGCCTCTTTTTCTTCTGTATTCTTGCCTGCAGCGGCATAAACCTTTTTCAAAATCCCTGGTATCTCATCGTAACCGCTGATCCATATCGTCGCCACCCCGTAGGATGACAGCACAGCGTCTTCAAAATCGTCTCGTGGGGTGCCTCGTGCTTTCAGAATGGCAAAATGATGGGGACGATCTGAAGAATCGCCTACCTCTCGTTGGAGATGGTACAGGAATCGGCGCAGGTTCTTATCTGTCATGGCCGAGCCGATGAAGAGACAAGGAAACCGCCCGAAGAAGCCCATCGCAGTATAGCTGCCGAAACCCAGCGGGTCGTAGAACGTCCGGAAATAGTCCTTTTCCGCAATCACCAGCGTGGATCCCTTCACGCCCTCAGGATCATCTTTAGGGGGGACATAGCTCACGTACCCGTGAATGTGGTAGACGGGGATGACCCGCCGGCCTGGGAGGGCTTCGCGAGCATCTGCCCGCCCTACCGGCTTTAACATGGGCCGGCCGAATTTGCTACCGAAAGCGCCCTCGACCAGATAATCATAGTTCGTGGTGAGGATCCCACCCACTTTGGGATTCGTCTCGATTCGGTGTGTGGACGTGGGAGCCAGGGCGGAACCCGGCAACGCCGCGCAGAAACAGATGACAGATTGGAGTGTGTCATTCTTCTGAAACATGGCGCGAGCAACCATCTTATGGGACCGCTCCGTCATTGGAGGGTAAAGGACCTCCTTGACGAGCTTTAAAAAATCCTGCTCGTCCTGCTCAGCAAAATAGGTTTTCATGAAGAGAGCAACCTCCTCGGGTTCGATGACTACCTGGCACTCAAGTTGGGCAGCCTTCTCGTAATCCTTTTCTTTCAGTGCCTCCTTCCGCTCCTGGAGGAGTTTTGCCTGCTCCTCCAGAAAGGCTAATGCACCCTGAGGTGCGCCAGGCAGGCGGTTCCGTTCTGCAGCCAGCTTGCAGAGTTCCAGAACCATGGGCAGGTAAAGCGGTACATCGGAATCACACGAGACGCCAGCACCGAGGACAAGGCCAATCTGTGGCTCTGACTTGTAGATCCGACAGAGCTCCCTGATGCGCTTTTGTTTAGTTTTCGGGTCCATCATTTATCCCTCCCAAGTTGCCTCTCTCTGCAAAAGCAACAAAAGCCAACCCTCTCCTGACCTGCGGAGAAGATCGGCCCTCAATGTCTCATGCTTTCACCTCCCGCATTGGCTACCGGCTACGATGGAGGCAACGATGGCAAAGTTTCAGTAGATCACAAATTGCTCCCGCTGGACCACAGTCCAGCGGCCTAAACACGGACTGTGGTCCGCTTTGAGCCTTAAATCGTGATCTACTGAGTTTGGTTAATTCTGGATGCTATTATACCACACAGCGACTCAAACGGCAAAGCCTGGTTCGCGACCGTCACATGTTTGGGACAAGCTCCTGAAAAGCTGAGGCAGGCCACTG
>SOHZ01000646.1 GCA_004377365.1 Anaerolineales bacterium
AACCGCTGGCGAGATTCAGGAGGCTGTCAAGGTTGGCTTCGAGGCGACGGCTACTGAGAAACCCATCTACTTGCCGCTGATATGGAAGAACTGAGCACCCAGCCAAGTCCTGAGTACTGCACAAAATGACTAACGAGCCCCGTGGGGAAATCATTTCTCGCGGGGCTCGCTGCTTATCAGCGTTTCAGCGATTGTAGGAACCAACAGAAACCGCCCCACTTTGAAAGGCGGGGCGGCAGCAATTTACCCATCCCGGCTGATTGTTGTTGCGTCGTCGGCTTTTATGCGGTGTCGGGGATGGGACGGCCCTACTGGTAGTCCGTCAGGTGACGCACAATCTGCAGGTCACGGATACTCAATGCTAGGAGACCAACTCCAGTAACCGGCTGGAAATTCGCCCTTGTCTCTCAGGTCCATCATGCATGAACCACTGATGACGTAGCCGTAGGTCCCAGGTGTGATCCCTATGATGCTCTCCTCACCGGCCTCGAAATCGCACTCTGCCAGCAACGGCCTGCCGTCGGACATTCAGGCATTGGCGGTCGCTCCGCCTCCTACCTGGTACGGCAGTCACCCCACCCACGCTTTACGTCGGTACCTGGGGCGATAGTATCTACCGCCGCACTGACCACGGCTCCATTTGGATCACAGCCACGACAGGCCTCACCCTGCCCCTGTACATCCGCGGCGGGTGGCGGTCAAGCCAGTCATGCTCAGTGCGTAGCCTCCCTCTGAGGCGGTACTCTACGCCGGAGCCTATGATGGCAGGCTTTCGGGCGCGGGCGTCTACCGCTCCACCGACGGTGCGACAATCGCCGGGGCGAGTCTCTGACTCGCCCCGTTTTTCTCTGACCTCTTCCCACGTACCGTGGGTGGCTGTGGCTTGAAAAAGAAGAAGAAATGGAGTACAATACACAAAGGCACTGGCTTATGCCATGCCAACAGACAAGTGGAGGGAATAGAGATGGGCGTTAGCGTCGTATTTCCTGACGAATTATTGGTCGCTTCCAAAGAAGACCGGGAGCAATTTGCCCGGCGGGCCATGATCTGCACGCTAGGATACCTGTACGAGCAAGGCAAAATCTCGTCCGGCCTGGGCGCTCGCGTCCTGGGCTGTGACCGCTGGGAGTTCTACCGCCTGCTTACAGAACATGGCTTCTCGGTCATAGACTATCCGGCCGACGAGCAGACGTACGAGGCCCAGACCAGTCGCGAACTCGCGGAGCGGATCAAGTCGCGATGAGGGCCATTGTGAACGCCACGCCGCTGATCGCTCTCGCCTTGCTGGAGCGGCTCGATCTCTTGCGGCAGATGTTTGACGAGGTCCTGGTACCTACCGCCGTGTACGATGAGGTGGTCATCCAAGGGGCCGGACGGCCCGGTGCTGCCGAAATTGCCCAGGCTGACTGGCTTCAAATCGCAGCTCCTGAGGCGGTGCCCACCATAGAGCCTATATTGATGGGGCTGGATGAAGGCGAAATGCAGGTGTTGCTCCTGGCCCGCGAGCGACAGCCGGATTGGGTGCTGATTGATGAACGGCAGGGCCGGCGCGTAGCCAGGGCGATGGGACTGCCGGTGAAAGGGACCTTGGGAATTCTCCTAGCGGCTGTGCTGGCTGGATTGCTATCCAAGGAGGAAGCTCTAGACGCCCTGCAGCGGCTGGTGGATGGGGGGATTCGCATCAGTCCCCGATGGCAAACCTGGTTGAAAGAGGAATTGGACAAACTTTGAGTACCCATGGAACCACTGAGGGCGCTGAAGTGGGTCAGTGCTCTCAATGCATCTCAGTGTTTCAGTGATTCCAGAAGCTAACACAAACCGTTCGACTGAGCTCACGACGCTGCCGCCCCGCTTTCCACGCGGGGCGGCAGCAATTTACCCATCCTGGCTGATTGTTGTTGCGTCGTCGGCTTTTATGCGGTATCGGGGATGGGACGGCTCTACTGGTAGTCTGTCAGGTGACGTACAGTCTGCAGGCTACGGGTACTCAATGCTCGGAGACCAACTCCAGTAGCCGGCTGGAAATTCGCCCTTGTCTCGTAAGTCCATGATGCACGAACCACTGATGACATAGCTGTGGGTGCCGGGTGTGATCTCTATGACTCTCTCCTCACCTGCCTTGAAGCCGAACTCTGTGCCAGCAACGGCAAGGGTGATGAAACAAGGGATCTGGTTTGTCACTTTTATGTTGCACATCCTGGTGGGCGTGCTGGTGGCTGTTGGGGCCGGTGTCGGCGGCAGGGGCGTTGGCGTATCAGTGGGTACAGGGGTAGGTGTGGCAGTCGGCGCTGAGGTGGGCGTGTCTGTCGGCGTTGGGGTAACGGTGGGGGCGGGGGTAGGCGTATAGGTAGGGATCAGAGTCGGCGAAAGAGCCCTTGTTGCCGACGTCAGGACTCGTACAGGCTCCGTCGGGCCGCTCGGCGGTTGCACGGTCCATGCCAGAGTTGGCGATCCCGATTGAACAAAGATGACGGTGGGCAGGGGGACCTGAGCCGGTTCCGTTGCGCCCTCGCAGGCGGTGAGCGCCAAAAGGACCAGGCAGAATATGATCAGCAGCGTCCTTTTCACAGATGGTTCTCCTTGATGCAACCTAAAAATCCACATATTCCCGCTTCACCAGCCTCTCTCGATCAACTCCCAGAACGTCCAACAACTCTGTGAGCAACTGTGCTTTCCTCTCGGCATCGCTGCTGGACCAGGTGCGGCTTTTGATTTCCAAGAGGACCTCGTCGTGTTTGGGCTCCAGAAGCCTGTCCAGGTTGATCTCGAAGCGCACTCCTTTGTACATGATGTGAAATCGGCGGCGGTGCTTGGTGATCTCCTTGATCTCATCAGGCTGGAAGTACTCCCGATAGAACCGCAGGGAGCGGTCGGCGGCTGACCTGAAGCGCAAGCGGCGGAGGATAACCGAATCGGTGTACTCGCGCTCTCTGGTTGGCCCCATGAGAGTCAGCCTGTAGCCGGGTTTGGCCTCTACCCCTTTTCCCACCGGGATGTCCTCGCGATAACGCAAATGCCCCTTGCTCCGGTCGGCGAAGAGGAAATAGGTGTCGTACTGCTCGTACTCACTTCGTCTCACGATTTCGATGGGGGGCTGATGCAGAGCCGCAAAAATGGCTTCCTCGTCAACTTTTGCCTTGACCTGAACTTCGTAGATTTCCCTTTCCTCCAGCCCGCCGATGGCTACCATCTTGTCCAGAAGGTCCTCTTCCCGCTTGGCCAGGAAGGCGTCTACCTTCTGAGCGACTCGCTGGGCCTGGGCGATGACTTCTGCCTCATCCACTGTCAGCAACTGTCGGTCCCGCATGAGGAAGCGGCCGTTGACTAAAACGTGGCGCACATCGCTGCTCTTGCCGGCGTAGACCAGTTGGGAGTAGAGGTTATCGTCGGACAGTTGGAAGTGGGGCATGATGTGAGGACCGCCCAGGTCTACCACGGCGATGTCGGCCTTTTTGCCCACCTCGAGAGAGCCAGTCAAATGGTCGAGCCGTAGCACCTGCGCCCCACCGATAGTGGCCATGGCCAGAGCGTCTCGGGCGGGAACGGCTGTCGGGCTGGAGGAGAATCCCTTGGGCAGCAGAGCCGTCAGGCGCATTTCCTCAAACATGTCCTGGGTGTTGTTGCTGGCTGGCCCGTCGGTGCCAATGGCCAGGCGTATGCCTAGCTCCGACATGCGCACCACGTCAGCCACGCCGCTGGCCAGCTTCAGGTTGCTGGTGGGGTTGTGGACCACGCCTACCCCTTTACGGGCCATCAGGCGCATGTCCCTCTCGGTGGCATGGACACAATGGGCCGCCACCACCTTGGCTTCCAGAAGTCCATGTTCATCCACCCAGGCAATGGGCGTCATGTGGTATTGGGCTTCACTGTCCTCGACCTCTTTGCTGGATTCTGATAGATGGGTTTTGAGGGGCACGTCGTACTCCATGGCCAGTCGAGCCGATTCCTGGAGGATCTCAGGCGTACAAGTGTAGGGAGCGTGAGGGCCGATGGTGGCCACGATTAATTCGTAGTCTTTCCACCTCTCCATGAATTCACGACAGTACCGCAATCCGTCCTCATAAGTGGCCGCGTTGGGCGTGGGCATTTTCATGATGGTCTCGGCACAAACTGCTCTCATTCCCACCTCTGCCGTCGCCTGGGCTACTTCATCTTCGAAGTAGTACATGTCGGCAAAGCAAGTTACCCCTGAACGGATCATCTCCGCACAGGATAGCAGCGTGCCCCAGTAGCAAAACTCTGGGCCCACGAACTGGTTTTCTACCGGGAACATGTAGCCGTACAGCCAGACGTCCAAACGCAGGTCGTCGGCCAGACCCCGCAGCAGGCTCATGGGCACATGGGTGTGGGCGTTGATCAGGCCGGGGATGATGGCCTGGCCAGAGCAGTCCACGGTCTCCTGGGCCTGATATTGCCCGGCCAACTCTGCTGAGGTGCCAACAGCGATGATCTTTTCGCCTTTGATGGCCACTGCCCCTTCGCGAAAGACCTCCCTTTCGGCATTCATGGTGATCACGGACCCATTGGCCAGGATGGTGTCTGCTTCCATTCTCCATCTCCACTGTCCGTTGAATTCCTTACGTCTGCTGTACTGCCCACCCAAAAGTCAAAAGGGATTGGCCAAGAATTTCTCTTCGATCAGGTCAACGAGGCCCGCCGCATCATCCAGGCCGAACTGGGGTACGTTCATGTCGAAGGGTTGATCGGCGGCGATGGCTATCAGTTCGTCTTCCGTGCACAGTAGCTCGCTGCCCTTCTCGTGCCGCGAGACCTCGATTTTGGGCCTGTCGCCTCGCTTGTATCCCTCAGTTAGGACGATGTCAACATTTGTCACGCGGTCGGCAATCTCGTTCAGGGTTATCTCTTTTTCGCGCTTTTCGATCATGGCCAGTCTGTTGGGTCCCGAGATGATCACCACATCGCTGCCCGCCCGGGCGTGCCGCCAGGAGTCCTTGCCCGGCCGGTCAATGTCGAAGCCGTGGGTGTCGTGCTTGACCGTGGCCACCCGATAACCCCGCCGCTTCAACTCAGCCACCAGCTTCTCCAGCAAAGTGGTCTTGCCTGTATTCGATTTGCCCACCACTGAAATCATTGGTATAGCCAATCTCCAACCTCCAATTTCCAACCTCTAACCTCAATCGCTTCTCACTCAACACTCTCAGGCCAATCCAGCATCTGCACAGTGACTTTCTCCCCCGCCTTGACCAACTTGACACCCTCCGGGATAACCGCCAGCCCGTTGGCCTTGACCATTGAGGTCAGCACCCCCGAACCTTGCTTTCCTGTGGTGTGAGCGTAGTATTGCCCATCGCGTTTGTCCACCATGACCCGCACAAAGCCCCGCCGGCCACTATTGGTCACGTCCTCCTCAAGAATAGCTTCCACTGCCGGCTTGGCCAGCCTGGTTTTGCTCTCCATGACCAGCATAGCCGGGCGGACGAACTGTTCGAAGGAAACCATGGACGAGACCGGATTGCCCGGCAAGCCAATGAGGGGCACCCCCCGGATCAGCCCAAAAGCCAGGGGCTTGCCCGGCTTCATCCGCACCTGCCAGAAGCGCATCTCCCCCTCGGTGTTTAGCACATCCTTCACCACGTCGTAGTCGCCCACCGAGACCCCAGCCGAGGTCAGGAAGAGGTCTACATTTTGTGCCAACCCTTCGTTGATCTTGGCCGTCAAGTCTTCCACATTGTCGCGGGCGATGCCCAGCCTGACGGGAATCCCGCCGTAGCGCCGCACCAGAGCGGCGTTGGAATACTCGTTAGAGTTGCGGATCTTGCCCGGCGTCACCGGTTCGTCAATGGTCAATAGCTCGTCACCGGTGGCCAGGATGGCCACCCGGGGCCGCCGGATGACGGAAACGGTAGTCTTTCCCAACGAAGCCAGCACTCCGATCTCCTGGGATCGCATAATGGTCCCTCTGGACAGGATCAGTGCACCCCGGTGGATGTCCTCCCCTGCTGGTCGCACGTGCTCTCTCGGTTCAGCCGCGTGGTAGACTTTCACCTCCGTGGACGGTTCGCGACCGCGTTCATGACGGGAGCGTATCCAATCGCTGGTGTCCTCGACGCGGATCACGGTGTCAGCTCCCTCAGGTAATGGCGCACCGGTCATGATGCGGATGGTCGTCCCCGGCTCCACCCTTGTCTCGGTGGTGTAACCGGCGGCCACATCGGCTATCACGCGCAAAGTCACAGGGTTCTCGCGGCTGGCCTCGGCTGTGTCGGCTGCCCGCACAGCGTAGCCGTCCATGGCCGAATTGGCGAAAGGTGGGATGTCCATATTGGAGTAGACGTCCTCGGCCAAAACCCGATCCAACGCTTCCAGGATTTCCACTTCCTCCGGTTCCAGCGGCTTAAAGTGTTTGAGAATATACTCCAGCGCTTCATCAACACTGATCATCGTCGCTAGGTCTGTCATTTCTTTTCTCCTCAGTATCATGCATAGTGTCATAGTAAGTATACCACAAGATAGAATCTCGTCAAAAGCGCCTGGACCGCCTGTGCCGCAACAGTGGTATTCGAGAGCGGGCTCTGTGGCAAATCCGCGCCGGGGCAAAGCGCCACTATTGCGCCCCTGCTCCGTCTTATCAATCTTTAGGGGCCTTGTCGTCTTGGCTTCCTGACCGCCGTACATCCGCTCGTAGGTCTCAACGCACTCCTGCTTGAGCCGCAACTGCAACAGCGCTGTGACAACAGCGCTGTGATCAGCAGGGCGTAGAAGTCAACGACCACCGCCTCTGGCGGTGGTCGTTGACTTATGCTATTATCTCAACGGTGTTCAAAGGTGATGCTAGCTTACCAGTTTTCTCTCTTTTTGCCCACCCTATCTGATTACAGCGCAACTCTAATATTCACCTTGTGGGATAGGCAAAGTCGCAGCTTATGTCTAGCTCAGCGGCTCAGAATGGCTTTGTCGGGAGCTGCTGAGGAGTTAGGCACTTCCAGAAAAATAATCACCCCAAAGGTCATGGTGGGACAGGTTCTATTCGTACAAACCATTTCTCCAAGCCGG
>SOHZ01000515.1 GCA_004377365.1 Anaerolineales bacterium
GAGCCACCCAGCAGGGTGGGCAGATAAGGCGCGATGGCATTGAGTACCTGGCCTGAGACCTTGCGAGTGGCCAGGGGACCGTCGGCCGGGGCGAAAGCGGGCAGGCCGGCATCCCAGCCAACCGGCAACTGCCCATTCATGGCTGTCTGCCACTCGTCAGCTAGTTGAGGGTACTCGGTGGCATAAGCTTCAAAATGGGCCTGCCACGCGGCTTCCCAGGCCTGGCCTTGCTCCACCGCTTCTCGGAAATGGGTCAGGGCCTCGTCGGGTATGTAGAAGGAGGGCTCAGTGGGCCATCCCAGGTTCTCCTTGGTGCGCTGCACCTCTTCCTCGCCCAGTGGTGCACCGTGGGCCGCTGCTGTATCCTGCTTGCCAGGGCTGCCGTAGGCGATGTGGGTGCGGATCATGAGCAGCGAGGGTTGCTCCGTTGCGGCCTGGGCTGCTTCAATAGCGGCCGCGATGGCGGCCAGGTCATTGCCGTCGTCTACCCGCTGCACGTGCCAGCCGTAGGCTTTGAAGCGACGCTCCACATCCTCGGTGAAGGTCAAATCGGTACTGCCCTCGATGGAGATGTGGTTGTCGTCGTAGAGGTAGATCAATTTACCCAGGCCCAGGTGGCCGGCCAGTGAGGCGGCCTCGGAAGCTACTCCCTCCATTAAATCACCATCGCTGACGATGGCATAAGTGTAATGGTCTACAATTGTGTGACCGGGCTGGTTAAAGTATTCAGCCAGGAAGCGTTCGGCGATGGCCATGCCCACCCCGTTGGCAAAGCCCTGTCCCAGGGGGCCGGTGGTGGTCTCTACGCCGGGCGTCAGGCCGTACTCCGGGTGACCGGCGGTGCGGCTGCCCCATTGGCGGAAATTCTGTAACTCTTCCAGGGGCAGGTCGTAGCCGGTCAGATGCAACAAGCTATAGAGGAGCATGGAGCCATGGCCGGCCGAGAGGACAAACCGGTCCCGGTCGGGCCAGTGAGGGTTGGTGGGGCTGTGCTTGAGGAATCGCGTCCAGAGGACGTAGGCCATGGGAGCGGCCCCCATGGGCATCCCCGGATGGCCCGAGTTGGCCTTCTGGACGGCATCCATAGCCAGGGTGCGGAGGGTGTTGATACACAGGTGGTCCAGTTCGTCTTGGTAAGTCATCGTCCTTTTCTCCTGTAATCCTTTCGATATCAGAATCAGAGAGCTGGGCATCATTATAGCATCTTGGGGCTTCTTTGTCTAGCTTTGAGTTGACTTGCCATAGAGATATATCTGGCTTTCTTAGGGAAAGTGCCAGTGATGTGGAGTGTGGGCTGTGGTGGCTGCCGTGATCTGGATAGTAGGGCAGGGGGAGGGTGACCAACGCTATCGCCAGGCAATGGGGAGCACATGGACTGGGCAACGTTGAAGGCACTTGACAATCTGGGAACGTTGCGATAAAATGTAGGTGAGCCCCTGTAGCTCAAGTGGATAGAGCAACTGCCTTCTAAGCAGTAGGCTGTAGGTTCGAGTCCTGCCAGGGGCGTTGTATAGTATAGTGGGGAGGGTAGCATCGTGATGCGGGGACCATCCCTGCGTTATTTCGCGTAGTCATCGACCTACCTAACACCCATCGCAGAACGCTACCTAAAAGCAAACAGAGGCTATGCGAAGCTAGCATTGAGAGGCAAACATAGGCCACAGGAGAAGGGGAGTGGCACGTGTTAACCTCTTAGAGAATACAAAGTGAGACTGGGATGAGCCACGAGGTGGAAGAACCGACTTATGAGGTCATCGGCCCATTGGAGCGGTTTGACGAGCGGGATAATCTCTTCGCCCGGGAGCGGCTGATCGCGGGCAGCCCGGAGGAGCGGGCCTATCACGCGCTGCACCCAGAGCTGGTGGAGGTAGATCGCCGGTTGGCGGCTTTCATCGAGGGGAAGGCCGACGCCCAGTCTCAAGACGAGGATTGGATGGGTGCGGCCTTCTACAGCGCGACCTTTGGCCCCGTCGCTGCCTTGGCCCAGCCAGACATGGTGGATGGGCCGACCGGCCCACAGAAAGTGGAGGGTGAGCCAGCAGACATGGCCCGGCGGGTCAAAAAGCTGGCCCGATACCTGGGTGCCGATCTGGTCCGTATTGGGCCCCTCAACCCGGCCTGGGTCTATTCCCACCGGGGTTGTCCTCCCTTCTTCGAGGGCTATCAGGCCAACTCACCTCTCTTCGACGGCATCCCTGACGGTTATCGCGATCTGAAGTGGGGCGCCCCCATCGAGATCCCTCACCGATACGCCATCAGCATGGCCTTTGCTCAGGACGACCGCTTGATGCGCACCACTCCTTCACCGGTGTCGGACCTGGAGGTGGGGCAGGTATACGCCCGCAGCGCGCTGGCCTCGGTCCAACTGGCCCGCTACGTCCGGGCTCTGGGCTATCCAGCCCGCGCCCACCATCTGCGCAACTATGGTGTGCTGGTGGTGCCGGTGGCTGTGGATGCCGGCCTGGGAGAGTTGGCCCGCAGCGGCTATCTGATCAGCAAGGAATTGGGGCTCAACTTCCGGCTGGCCTGCGTCACCACTGACCTGCCGATGGCACTGGACAGGCCGGTGGATCTGGGCGTGCAGGACTTTTGTCAGGAGTGTCTCAAGTGCGCCGAGACCTGCCCTCCGAAAGCGATTTCACGGGGGGAGAAGGTGGTGGTGCGCGGCGTGCAAAAGTGGAAACTGGACGAGGTCAAGTGTCTGCTGTACTGGGGACACGTGGGCTCGGCATGTGCCATCTGCCAGGTGGTCTGCCCGTGGAGCAAGCCACGCACGCCGTTCCACCGGTTCGTAGCCGAGATCGCCACCCGTGTCCCGGCAGCTCGGCGGTTCCTGGTCTGGGCAGACGACCTGGTCTACGGAGCCAAGTTCGAGCCCAGGCCGATTCCAGGGTGGGTGAAATAATCTCAAAAGGGCTTTGAGCAATCTCCATGAGATGAGGGGAGGAGCAGTAGTATTTTTACTAACAGCCGAAACAGTAATACAAGGAAGAATGTTGAATATCTAGGCAACAACTTGACATAAGTATAACATTTGACTGTCTTGCTTTTCTCACACCGCATTGGCCTTGAGAGGTCACCGCAGAGAGCGAATTCGCATATATCCAAAAGAAGGGGAGGTAAGACAAGAGAAGGAAGAGCTCCTCTGGGAAACAGATCAAGTGAGTGGTCAGCAAACAAATCATTAGCGGGGACTCTCACACACAGGGACTGGAGAAACGAAGAGAGGCGGCAAAATCAAGCTTGCTGAGGTTATACCTGTAGCTATCATCTCGGCCTGATGCCGAGAGAAACGACCTGAGCGAGTTGGAGCAGTACTATTCACGGTGGATACCTAGCTGGGGAGCGGTGTTTCGGGTCTCCATCCAACTTCCGACTATAGTTATTATGGTAAGTAATAGGTGTCTCGGTATGGCGCGGGTGTATCTGCGTGATACTGGGGCTGTTTTTTTCGGGATCGCTGCTTTTGCTGTGGTAGATTAGCTATAGAGGCCGGATAAAGGTCAAGTTTTCTGCTGACGATGTCTGTGTCCTTGACCTTGACCTCCCCACTGCCTATTTCGCATAGTACGGGAGAGGGAGAAGGGAGCACAGGAGAGGAACTTTGTACCGGGCATTGCCCTACTGAGGCCTGTCCAAAAAATGGAATTCTATATGGTTATGTCAATCTTGGCTGTATTTCCAGCCCTCTGTAAGTGATGCTAGCCCACCATTTCAGGTCGAGCTGCTCAATGATATTGAGAACACTTAGGGACTAAAGATAGTTACCGAACAATCCCTATCCGTGGTTCTTCTAAGAGCTTTTCCCTCCCCCACCGTCTCATTATTATCGGTCCAAACAAGGGGATACCGAACAGCCAGGGCACAGTCAGCGTGTGCATGATGGTCCAGTAATTCCAATATTGGCTCAATGGGCCCAGTTTACCCCAAGGCAGGTCCCGCAGCCACCAACGCCAAACGACAAAGTAGTTGATAATGGAGAGCTCGGCGGTGAGGCCAAAGAGCAGGGTACGCCCGAAGGTAGCCGGAGTGAGATAAAGCGCCGCCAGCGGTACCAGCCACGTGGGATACCATATCCGGAAGGTCCGACCCAGCATCAACTGGCTAAAGTAGGCCAAGAATCCGGCAGTGACCAGGTTGAGTTTGTTGCGCCAAAGTTGTACTAGCAGCCAGGCGTAAAAGATGAGAAATAGGTAGCGCCCCGTGGTGCGGGGCAGCGTTTCAGCCACATCGCGGGGAATGATCTCGCGCAGCACCATGCGCAGGCCAGAGGCTATGGCAAAGCCACGCCGGGTGGTCAGCATGTCCAACACGCTCTGAAGCACTTCTGAAATCGGGCCAAGGGCGGAGTATATCAGATAGGCCGTCACCAGGCCAGTGATCGCCGCTCCTAGCCCTTTGGTGATGCGCTGTCGCCAGGTGGGTTCGTTCCTTAAAAGAACAACGCCAAAGAGCGGGATCATCAGCAGGGCGGTGGCTTTGGCCAAGACGGCCAGAGTCAGGGCCAGTGCCGTTCCCCACCACAGTTTGCGCCGCCAGAGGACTATCCCCAACACCATCAGGGCCATAAAGACCATATCATTGTGGCCGTTGCCAGGCCCCTGCATCAAAATGAGTGGGTTCCAGGCAAAAAAGGTGAGAGCGGCGAGCGAAGAGTGATGGAGAATAGAGGATGGAGGGTGGAGGGTCGAAGGGTTGCATCCTGAGCTTGTCGAAGGGCCTTTTTCAGGGATGGCAAACCAGCCGATGAGGATGGCACAAACTAAAAAAGAAAGCAGAACCACCAGCTTGAGGCTAACAGCGCCGGGGACCATGTCTGTAGCGCCGAGGCGAAGGGGAACCTGCACCGCAATCTCCCACAGCGGTCCGTAGCCAGATGCCCAGTTACCAAATTCCCCGGCAAAGGCAATGTAGGGATCATCAGAAAAATCATTGGGAGGCGATAGCATCGGGCTTGTGTTGTAGACAGCCCAGATACGCCCCCGCAGCACGTAGCGAAAAAGATCGTTGGCCGTGATGGGGTAGAGCCAGACCAGTGTGAAGCCAAAAAGCAGGCCAAAGGTCAGGACAACGATCTTGAAAGGCCAGGTCCTATTGTGCGTGGAATGCGAGGCGTGAAACGCGAGGCGTGGAACGTCTTGTACCAGTTGCATCGCCTGCCAGAAAAGATAATAGAGCAGCAGGATGCCTATGGTGTAAATTGGCGCGAACCAGCGGGAGCCTCGCATCAAGATTTCCAGGTCGGCGGCTGGACCACCCGCCTGAGTGTTGGAGATGAGGGGGAAGGCTACAATGTAGACCACGTAGATAATTTGCATGGCCAGCCCAATGAAAATGAGGCGGACCAATCTGATGATTCGCACCCGCTGTCGCCCTCTTTCCCCTGTCATACCCCCAGAGCTATCCTGAGCGTGTACTCAACCGCCGGCCAGTACTACCCAACCTGGTACCAGCGGGGCTGCTTCTCCGGGAGGCCAGCATAATACGGCCCCCACTGGCGAATTTTCTCATAGGCAGTCTCCACAGGCTGATCGAGAATCCACCCCACCTGCTCCTCGTACTCCTCCGGAGAAGCATTGGGATTCATCTCGGCCCAGACACGGGCCGTCAGGCTCTCGGCCGCGTGTTCCTGCTCGATCGAGTCAATGGTATACTCCACCGGATGGTCCTTGCCAAAAAAGAGGTGGCCGAACTCGTGGGCGTAGGTCCGAGTGGCCCGAACCGTAGGCATGTCCAGAATGTTGGGAGCGATGAATATGGTCTTCAGCATCCCAATCGTCAGCGCCTGCCACCCGAACTTTCCCAGCCGCTTCGACACCGTCACCTTTGGGCCTTTCTGCTCCACAAAGAGAGCCACCTCCCGGCCCGCGTCCAGGGTGCGCAGCAAGCCAAGGACAGCTTGTAACTGTGCTCGGACACGGTCGCGATCATTATCACCATTTGGCATGCTCGCCTCCCTTCTGAGGAACCCCGCTTTCCTTCATTCTCCCATCGGCTTGTTCTCCCTCTTTGCTCCATTATATCATGAAAAGCGCCTCCTGACAAGAGTTTTTTTTGTGATAATATGACGTATTTGCTTTCGCCCCTGATGTGTGCTACAATAATCAGCAGATACCGGAATCTTACGGACTCTGTATGTGATTATGTTAAGTTCGTGATACCTACATTATGTTGGCGAGGAGATAAATGCGTACATTAGTAAAGATTATAATTGCTGTCGTGCTGGCTTTCAGTGTGATTACTGCGTCGTATGCCGCAGGCTTTGGCACCCACTGGTGGTTGAACAGAGATAGCCCTACCCCTGAAGAAGCAGACCAGTTCACCGTTTTCTGGGAGGCCTGGCATCTATTGGAGAAGGATTTCTATGGTCAGTTGCCCACCGCCCAACAGATGACCTACGGAGCCATTCGCGGAGCTCTGGCCACTTTGAATGATCCCTACACGATTTTCGTCGAGCCCAAGCTGCGCCGACTGGAAAGGGACGATCTGCGAGGCAGTTTCGGAGGAATCGGGGCCTGGGTCAGCAAGCATGAGGATGGAGCCATTGTCCTCAAACCGATGGAGGATAAACCCGCTCAGCGGGCCGGCATTCTGGAAGGCGACATTGTCATCCGGGTGGACGGACAGGAGATCACCCTTGATATGTCGCTGGAGGACGTGATCCTCCTTATTCGAGGCCCTGTCGGCAGTGTGGTCAAATTGACCATCTCACGAACCGGCACCCCTGAGCCCCTCGTCTTTGAAATCATCCGCGAGAAAGTGGAGACGCCTACAGTCAACTGGCGACTTCTGGATGAAGGCCAGGGATTAGGCTACGTCAGCATCTCCCTTTTCACCGAACGGACTAACAAAGAACTGGAGGCTGCTCTAAAAGACCTCAAGGCCCAGGGGGCTACCCGTCTGATCGTGGACCTGCGCAACAACAGCGGCGGCTTGCTGGAGACATCCATTGACGTGGCCAGTCAATTCCTTTCAAATGGCGTCGTCCTCTACG
>SOHZ01000082.1 GCA_004377365.1 Anaerolineales bacterium
GGTCTGCCGGGGCAGGCCGATCATGAAGAAAAGATCAAAGCGGCGACAGCCAGCTTCCAGGGCATACCCGATGGTCTTCTCCAGTTCCTCGTTGGAGTAGCGCCGCCCGAAGGCATAACGCACCTCTTCACTGTGGGACTCGGGCGATATCTCGATGGTAAAATTGGGGACGGCTTCAGCCATCATCTCTATGAACCGGGGTGAGATGGGGCCAAAGAACTCGAACATGAGAGGGTGGTTGATGCCGCGTACCGCTTTCAGAAAGCGCGTGGCATAATCCAGACCGGCCTGGCGGATGTCGCCCAGCACGAAAACCGGGCCATTGCTGAAACGCCCGATGCTCCTGATGTCCTGAGCCAGGTCCTCGGGAGCACGAAAGGCTGGTTTCCTCCGTCCGAAAGCCCGTCTGAAAGTGGTGGCCGAGCCACCACAGGTGTGGCAATTGTGGAGGCAGCCCCGGCAGGTCAGGGCCGCTGTGATAGGATACTTCAACCAATGCTTGAAGGGGATGTAGCTGGCCAGGTCCCGATCACGGGCCACGGCCTTGACCACGTAGCTGTAATCCATCAGGACGTGGTCCAAGTTGGCGGGGGCATAGGATAGGGGATTGACGTGTACTTTGCCCCCGGCATCGCGCCAGGTGAGGTTGGCTACATCCGAGAGCGACGGGCCTTCGGCAGTTGCGGACGGAGCCTTGCTCCCACGTATGTAGTGCATCAGTTGCAGCATAGGCTCCTCAGTGGAGTCACCGCGCACCACATAGTCCACGGCCGGGTACTCTCTCAATAGCTCCTGATCGAAATAGGAGGCCGAGAACCCGCCGAGGATGACAGGCGTCTCAGGATGATACTTGTTAGCTAACCTGGCCACTTCGATAGCCCCGTGGGCATGGGCCATCCAGTGCAGATCTATGCCGAAGGCCAGGGGGCTCAGGGAGCGGATCACCTTCTCGGGATTGAAGCGAGGTTCGTTCAACATGCGCACTGCCAGGTTGACGATGCGCACCCGATACCCGTAGCGCTCCAGGTACTCGGCGATGGTGGTAAAGCCAATAGGATACAGCTCAAAGACCGGTGTGGACGGCACCAGGTCGCTGATCGGGCCATAGAGGATAGATTCCTTTCGAAAGTCGTAAGCGCTTGGGGCGTGTAGCAACACTAAATCAATTTTGGGCATAGAGTCCTTTCTAACATTCGCCATTCGCTATTCGCCATTCGCTATTCGCTTTATCTTGCTCTCACCCTGGCTCCTGGCACAGGCACCGAGCTTATGATTTCTTCAACCACGGCCTTGGGGTCTACGTTTTTGATGCGGGCTGAGGGACTGATGATCAGGCGATGGGCAAGGGTCACCTTGCCCAGGGCTTTGATGTCGTCGGGGATGACATAGTCACGCCCCAGCAAGGCCGCCCGCGCCTGACTGGTCTTGTAGAGGGCCAGGCTCCCCCGCGGGCTGGCTCCCAGATAGACATCGGGGTGCTTGCGCGTTTCACCGACCACGGCTACGATGTACTCTTTGATCGAATCGTCAATGTAGATGTCTTTGACCGTTTCCTGAGCTTCAAGCAGTTCCTCAAAATCCACCACCTGGCCGATTTCCTCTATCGGATGGACGTACTGTTGGGAGTCCATCATGGTGATCTCATCTTCGGGGCTTGGATAGCCCAGGCTGATGCGCATCATGAAGCGGTCCAGTTGGGCCTCTGGCAGAGGGAAAGTGCCTTCGTACTCAATGGGGTTCTGAGTAGCCAGAATGAGGAAAGGCCGGGCCATAGGATAGGTTGTGCCATCAACGGTGACCTGCCGTTCTTCCATACATTCCAGGAGAGCCGATTGGGTCTTGGGAGTAGCACGGTTGATCTCGTCGGTCAGGACAATCTGAGCCATGACCGGACCGGGGCGGAACTCGAACTCCCGCGTCTTCTGGTTAAAAACCGAGACGCCCGTCACATCACTGGGCAGCATGTCGGGCGTGAACTGGATGCGCCGGAAAGTGCAACCGATGGACCTGGCTATGGACTTGGCCAGCATGGTCTTACCTACGCCGGGCACATCCTCGATGAGCAGATGGCCCTGGCAGAGCAGGGCCAGCAGGGTGAGTTGCACTTCATCGTGTTTGCCGACGATGACTTTTTCCACGTTGGCGATCACCTTCTCGGCAACTTTTCGAGGCTTTTGCATAACCGTGCTCCTTATTTATTTTGTTTGATTATACCAGCTTTCCGGCAAAAATGGTAGTTTGCGCACGCACTCGGACTGGCGTG
>SOHZ01000487.1 GCA_004377365.1 Anaerolineales bacterium
GATACTGGAATCTCTTCTACAGGAACATGGTCCTTTCGAGGTGATCAACACAGGGGTGACGGGTTATGGCCTGACCCAGGAGACACTGTATTACGAAACCGAGGGCTACAAGTATGAACCGGACCTGGTGATGCTGGTCTTCTTCCACAACGACCTCACTGACCTCGTCAGGGAGAAAGAGCCGCCCAAACCCAAGTTCCGGCTGGTGAATGGGCAACTGGAACTTCACAACGTCCCCTATCCTCACCCCTCCCAACTGGAAACCCGTGACAAGGAAGAAGAGTGGCTCTCTGCTGTCGGCAAAGGGTTGATGCAACGACTCCAGTTTTCTGAGACACGCGCTCTGATTGAAGGGGCACTGAAAGCGAAGCCCCCTCGCTGCCTGAAACCTTTCAACCCGCCCACTTATTGGGAATATGCCTGGCAGACAGTAGAAGCCATCCTCAGACGTCTGAGTGAGAGTGTGGAGGAGCATGGGAGCCGGTTGGTTGTGGTGACCACGCCGCCTCACAAAGAATGGGTGGGATGTTGGACTTCCCCTGAGACAGAAGTCATGGATTCTGTCTGTACCAACGAGGGGATTGCTCACATAGATCTCTTGCCTGGATTCAGCCAGGCGGAGACACAGCCTTATTTCCGTCGGGACCTGCACTGGAGCGCGGAAGGCCATCGTCTGGCGGCTCATATGATCTACGACCAGTTGGTAGCGGTAGATTTTGAGCCGAAACCGTTTCTTGAGCCGGTGGGCGCCAATTTTGAAGGCAAGTTGGAGCTCGTGGGGTGGGCCTGGGGGGACAGTTCATCTAACCTCGTCGCCTATCCGGTGCCCTCGGGGGAGCAGGCTCAGATCAGGTTGTACTGGCAGCAATTGGAAGCACGGGAAGATTACCAGGTCTCGGTCATGTTATTGGACGGCCAGGGCCACAACGTGTGGCAGATGGATAGGCCCTTGCTGGACCGTAGTGGGCGAGGCACATCCCAGTGGCAGCCGAGGGGTAGCGAGGTGCTAGACCAATATCTCTTTTCTATTCCGCCGGCCGCTCCCCCCGGTGAATACCAGGTGGAGGTCGCTCTGTATCCCTGGGCGACACAAGCGCCTCTTAACGTGATCGAAGGGGGCCATGGCACGAGGCTGGAGGTCGGCACCTTTCAGGTGAGGAGGGCCCTGCGCCAGCCGGAGGTGAAGGCCCTGGACCTTCCAAGCCCTTTGATGGCAGATATCGGCCCGGAGGTTCGACTGATAGGCTGCGACCTTTCAACCCAGGGAGTCGCTCAATCTGGTGAGACGGTGGCCCTGCCCGTCTACTGGCAGGCCAGACGGGATGTCCAGGGAGATTATGGCCTTCTGGTGCACTTGGATAATGAAGAGGAGTTTTCAGTGGAAAAGCTGAGTCGCCTTACAGGGGATGCTTATCCCACCACGGAGTGGACCAAAGGCGAGGTCTTGCGGGGTTGGTACGATTTCACCCTGCCGCCCAATGTTTTGTCGGGGAGTTATCGATTGGTGGCTCAGGTCGTAGACATGGCTACGGGAGAGCCGCTGGGGGAAGCAGAATTGGGCGAACTGGCCGTTGAAGCACGGCCCAGAAGCTTTGAGGTCCCACTCATCCAGCATCCCCTATCGGTCAATCTGGGCGAGCAGGTGGAGTTTCTAGGCTACGATTTGAAGGCCGATCACGCCGTGGCAGGCGACACCCTGCACCTGACCTTCTACTGGCGAGCACTGGTGGGTATGGAGACGAGCTACAAAGTCTTCACGCATTTGTTTGGGGATGATGGCCGCATCTGGGGGCAGAAAGATGGCTTCCCTGGTAAGGGGACGCTGCCCACCATTGGCTGGGCAGAGGGCGAGGTCATTGTGGACGAATATGAGATCACAATTGACCCAGGGGCCCCGGCCGGGGATTATCAACTGGCAATCGGGATGTACGATCCGGCCAGCGGGGCGCGCTTGCCGATTCTTGATGAGAAAGGGGAAATCCAGGGCGACAGGATTCTGCTGAAGAAAATAGTGTTAGGAGAGCAGTAGATCTGACCTTCTGGGATCTGTGTCTTCCGGCATAGGTTTTCATCTGATAGAGTATCAATACCCTTTTCAAGGAGGTCATAGTGACAGAAGGGATTCCCAGAGAGAACCTGAGACAGGTTCTGGAATGACATCCAGGCGTACTAAACCATCTGGATCGAAAGGGCATGATCCAGGCCGCAAAGGAGAAAAAGTATGTTAGAGCTGAAAAACGGCATTGATATCCTTGCTGAAATTGGTGAGATTCATACCCTGGATGAGGCGAAAGCTCTGTTCGAGGTCAAGTGTGATCGGGAGAATGTAGCAAAGCTGAGCAAGATTACCAATGAAGAAGCGCTTCTGAAAATTGCAAACGCGATTTCAATGGCCGATCCTGATGTAGTTTTTGTCAACACCGGATCAGATGCGGATGTTCAAAGAGTCAGGGAAATGAGTCTTGAAAAGGGTGAAGAACAGCCCCTGGCTATGAAAGACCATACGTTTCACTTCGACCTTGCTCGGGAACAGGCGCGGATCATTGATAGAACGTTCTACATTGTGAACGAAGGAGAAGAAGTCAGTGTGCTTGCGAAGAAGATTCCCAGGGATGAAGCGTACGAGTATGTCAAAACCCACATGACCGGAATTGCGAAAGGGAAAACTCTGCTGGTAGGTTTCTTCAGCAGAGGGCCCATCGGCGCTCAGGCTGCAATTCCGGCGCTGGAAATCACGACGTCAACGTACGTCATGCGCTCGGCAAACATTCTGTACCGACATGTCTACGACCGGTTTGATGAAGAAGTGCAACGCGCGGGACTGTTCTTCACCAATGTCCACAGTGAAGGGCCAAACAGGCCGGAGGATTTGCCGAATGCTAGAGTGTTTATGGACAGAAGTTGGCTGACGACATTCGCGATGTTCTGTACGTATGCCGGCAATACACTGCTGCTGAAGAAAGGGAATCACCGGTTTGCGGTTGACCTGGCAACCTATTACCGCAGAGAGCAGGAACTATCGGAGCACATGTTTATCACGGGCTTGACGGGCCCTGGCGGAAGAAAGACGTTCTGTGCCGGGGCGGCTCCTTCTGGATGCGGCAAAACTACGACGGCCATGACCGGCACGGACTTTGTCGGTGATGACCTGGCCCAGTTTTGGATTGCTGAAGACGGGACATTGCGAGCTATCAACCCTGAGAAGGGGATCTTTGGTATTGTTAAGGACGTGAATCGTGCAGATGATCCGTACCTGATGAAAGCGCTGAGAGAAGAAGGCGCGGAGGTGATCTGGTCAAACGTATTAATTGACGAAAACAAGGTACCGTACTGGGTTGGTAACGGAGAGGAACATCCCAAGAAAGGGTTTAACTTCCAGGGCGAGTGGTGGGAGGGCAAGACGGACGAAAACGGTAAACCAATCCCGCTTTCCCATCCGAATTCACGGTGCACAGTCGTAAGCACGTCTATCGGAAACTACGCTGAAGCCGCGGCCGAAGATCCACGCGGGGCGGAAATCAAGGTGATCACGTACAGCGGACGGGACAGCGATACGATGCCGCCGGTCTGGGTTGCCAAGAATCCCGATCACGGTGTTGTCATCGGAGCCTCAATTCTTTCGGCGGCAACCGCGACGGAGGTTGGGGCCAGGGGCGTCAGGCGCCAGCCCTGGGCCAATGAACCATTTATCCCTGGTCCGCTTGCCGACTATATGGATGCGCAGTTTGCGTTCTTCAATTCTGACAAACTGAAGAGCAAACCCATTATGGCCGGGTTGAACTACTTCCTAACGCATGAGGCCCGTGGTGGGGAAGGGAACAGGCTGCTTGGCGAGAAGTGTGATGTGAAAGTGTGGCTCGGCTGGCTTGAGCGAAGAGCACACGGGGATGTAGACGCGATTGAAACGCCAATTGGGTTTATTCCGAAGTATAAAGATCTCAAAGAGTTGTTTGCCAAGATCGGCAAAGAGTATCCGAAGGAACTCTATGACAAGCAGTTTTCATTCTACGTGGACAATATCCTCGCGAGGATTGATCTGCAAGAAGAGGCCTACAGGAAGGAGGAAAACATCCCGGCAAAGTTGTTTGAAGTCTATCGAGAACAGAGGAAGGGCCTTGAAGCGCTGAAAGCGAAATATGGTCCGATTGTCTCGATTGAACAGCTTATTGAGGCTGCTGGAAGTAATAACTGAGACCAGGCCACGTATGGCTGGGCGCACTGAGATCTCTCGAAAAGTCTGCCAGATGAAGGCACTGCCTGGCGTCTGGGGACGCCTTGTCTCCACCAGATAAGGGGAGTGAGCGTTGATTCTAGATCGGCTACCGGGTGCGGACGGCACTTTTCGAGAGGCACTAAGGAGGTATGATGCCTGACACACTTACCAAAGAGGAGCTACTGGCCAAAGCCAAGAAACCTGCAGAAGACGCGATGCGTCTCCACCCCTTCTACCGGGGCAAGATACAGACCGTGTCCAAGTGTGTCATCCGCGGGCTCGACGATTTTGCCATCTGGTATACGCCTGGCGTGGCTGCCCCTTGCCGCGCTATTCACGAGGACGAGGAGCTGGCCTATGAGTACACCAACAAGGGCAATACCGTGGCCATCGTCTCCGACGGCACGCGGGTGTTGGGCCTGGGCGACATTGGCCCCGCTGCCGGAATGCCGGTGATGGAGGGGAAGGCCCTGATCTTCAAGTACCTGGGTGGGGTGGACGCGGTCCCAATCTGCCTGGACACCAAAGACCCTTATCGCATCATCCTTGCCGTCAAGTGGATGCAACCCTCTTTCGGCGGGATCAATTTGGAGGACATCTCGCAACCCAAGTGCTTCCGCGTGCTCGATATGCTGCGAACCGACCCAGAGGTCAAGATCCCTGTCTGGCACGACGATCAGCAGGGGACGGCCACCGTCATCCTGGCAGGAGTGATCAACGCGCTGAAGGTGGTCGGCAAGCGGATGGAGGAGGCCAAGTTCGCGGTCATTGGCACCGGCGCGGCGAACATCGCCACGATCCGCTTACTGCTGGCCAGCGGTGTCAAGTTCGGCAACATCATTGCCTGCGATAGCAAGGGTATTCTGCATCCAGATCGAGAGGACATCGCGCAGCGGAAGATCGAGTTCGTGGACAAGTGGCGCATCTGCCAGAACAGCAACGCCGAAGGGCGGCGTGGTGGCCCTGACGAGGCGATGCGCGGTGCTGACGTCTGCATCGCGGCCAGCAAGCCCGGCCCGGGCACGATCCTGCCGGAATGGGTGAAGGGAATGGCCGAGGATGCCATCGTCTTCGCCTGTGCTAACCCCATCCCCGAGATCTGGCCCTGGGAGGCGAAGGAGGCCGGGGTGCGCGTTGTGGGCACGGGGCGCAGTGACTTCCCCAATCAGATCAACAACTCACTGGGCTTCCCTGCTATCTTCCGGGGCGTGTTGGACGTGCGGGCCACGACGATCACTGACGAGATGGCTATCGCCGCTGCCGAGGAATTGGCCCGCTATGCGGAGGAGCAAGGGCTCAGTGAGGAATGCATTGTGCCGACAATGAGCGACTGGGAGGTCTTTCCCCGCGAAGCAGCGGCCGTCGCTCTGAAGGCGCAAGAACAGGGTGTGGCTCGCCTGAGCCTTTCCTACGAGGAATTGCTCAGCAAGGCACAGACGATCATCCGTCAGGCCCAGGATATGACCCATTTCCTGATGGAGAAGGAACTCATACCGCCTGTACCGGCGGAGTGGTCTTAGGGGAGGAAAAGCAATGTACGATCTGATCATCATCGGCGGTGGGCCGGCCGGCATCACTGCTGCTGCGACGGCCATCAACCAGCGACTGGAAACGCTGATTATCGCGGAACGGTGGGGGGGGCAGACTACCTATGCTATGCAACTGGAAGATATGGAGGGGCGAGAGACCATTACCGGCGAGACGCTGCTGGATGCCTTCCGTCGCCAACTCGACTATCTAGACTTTGTGCGCGATTTCGACACGGTGACCAAGGTGATGCCTGTGGAAAAGAACTTTGTCGTGGATACCGTTCGGGGCGACCGCTATGAAGGACGGACCCTGATTATGGCCACGGGCGCTAAGCCACAGCGCCTCAACGTCCCGGGCGAAGCCCGGCTGGCCGGTCGCGGCTTAAGCTACTCGGCAACCACCCACGCCGGTTTGTTTTTGGGCAAAGACGTAGCTGTGGTGGGGAAAGGGCGGCGCGCCCAATGGGCCACCGCCGGCCTGGCCCGCAAGGCGCACCAAGTCTACCTGATGGCCCCTGAGCCATTACCGGATACCCCACTGGTGCACAAGCTTCGCCAGAGGTCGAACGTTGAGATTTCAGAAGGGGTAGTGGTGAAGGAAGTGGGGGGCGAGCGATTCGTCGAGAACATCGTTGTCACGATGCCCGGGGGGGAGGAGTGCGCAGTGCCGGTTAAGGGCGTGTTTGTCAAATTGCCCCGCACCCCCAACTCTGACCTGGTGCGGGAATGGATCAACTGCGACGGGGACGGGCACATCATTGTGGACGTGAACTGCGCCACCAATTGGCCAGGGGTATTCGCTGCTGGCGATGTGACCCACGTTTCGGAGCAGGCACTGGTGCACATTGGAGAGGGTGCCAAAGCAGCTATCTCAGCCTACCACTACCTGCTCATGCACTAGTCAATCTCCATTCTCATTCACTGTGGTACTGTCCCTAGCATCGCAGCGTTATGGTACTCGATAAGCCGCAATCTGGCAACAAAGCCCCAGGGCAAATCGCCTGGGGCTTTTGCTTTTTCTGGAATCGCAGTATAATTCACAACTGGGCCAAAGCAAACCCGTCCTGGGATTAGGACGCCCAGAGTCTCCTATCTCTAGATTAGTCATAAAAATTATTAGTCGGAAGTGGGGCGTGGTGTTTGAGGCTGTCGGCAATCAGCCGTCAGTAGATCCAGTGGGGGCTCAAAAGCCTTGTCACAAGGACGGACGCTGCAAATATGCCTAGCCC
>SOHZ01000218.1 GCA_004377365.1 Anaerolineales bacterium
ACCTGTGAGGAAGTGAAGCAGGCCAACGACCACTGCGATGAAAACAACGATAACCCTACGATTGATAAAAGATTGGCCCATTCTTCAACTCCACGTCTGTTTGTCCAGCCGCCCAACGGTTTGCGTTTCACCCGCCTGGCGGTTGCGTGGTGAGCACCTTCGCCAGCGAGCTAACTACAATGCGCGTTTGGCCGCCGATTTTCGCGCGCGATAGTGCGGTCGGGTGCAACCGCTTGTTAGCCTGCCCTTCTCTTTGCAGCGCGCTCCTAGCAATTATGCACCGCCGCACCTTGACTTGTTTCTCCCTCAACACCCTCCGTTCTGCGCTTCTCGGACAGCATTTCCGGGGTCAGCGTCTTCAAACTCAGCACGTGTAGCGTGACTCCCACCCCGATCAGCAATAACAGAACGCGTGCAGCCAGGGCGCTGATTACCCCTATAGCTGTATAACCAAGAGTGCCCCAGAGTAGCAGGAGGATCACAACTTTGGCACGCTTGGTGATGGCCTTATGCTCCCAGTAGTTCTTGATGTAGGGGCCGAACCATTTGTGTGTGATAAGCCACCGATAGAGTCTGTCCGAACTCCGAATAAAACAGGCAGCCGCCAGTAGCAGAAAAGGCGTGGTCGGCAACAGCGGAAGAAAAATGCCCGCAGTGGCTAGCCCGACTGACAGGACACCGACAGATATGAGTAAACCTTTATGCAGAGGTGGCTTAACCATTGTTCAATTCGCTGCTCAAAGTGCCTTTCCAATTGTCTTCCATGCCACTCTTGAAGCCATCTTTGTAACTTCTATTCCAACTCGCTTCACGCTCTGTTAAACAAGGACCGTGAACTTGACTTACCCTCTGACTGTTACAAGACTGGCAGGCTGTTATAGTAAGCACAGGGCGCACCTTCCGGCCTTACGACCGGTGTGTTTCCCCATACTCCTACTGCCGAACCGTGCGTGCGAGTTTCCCTGCACACGGCTCTAGGCAAGATGTCTTTCCAGATTGCGTTTTGGCGTAGAGCATCGCTTGGATTCTCTGCACTTCGCCGTCTACGAATGTATCCGTCATAGACTGCCTCCTTATTCTGTTGGAGGCTATCGTGCAGGCTTACCGGACGCTCACGTCTTGCTGGACTCCCTTCGCCTTGAGGTAGGCTTTCCCTAACCGCTATTGACTACTACGGAGTCCTCCGCCCCCGCATAACCTCGTCAGACGCAGCTATCCCATCCCTGGGTACTCAGGGCCGATTATGCAGGTTCTCCTGTTCCGTTGGTATGTCTCTCCCTGGACTTAGGCTCCATCTATACACCGGAGGCCCTATCTTGACGGTTACACCTCTATACCCTCAAGCCATGCCGACTCGGCACGTCCTGCATCCAACCGTTGAGGATGCAGGCTGACCTCATCTCCCAGACCATCCCTAACGTTTCCAGTCTGGTTGCTCCTAACGATGCCTCAGACGATGGTTCGTCTCCTGGCCATATCCAGGCGCGACTAGCGGCCTCATCGAGTGTTAGGGTATCCCGATTTTGCCTACATTACCCTCGGGGCTTCAGACAGGTTCTTGCTCCTTGTCCCCTGCCTGCCCAATTCGTCCTAGAACCATGAGGTAGGCTCTATCGTGTCTTTACAGACACACCGCAGTATAGTCTGCGGCAGACCTTCATACCAACAGCTTAGCAGGACGCACAACGGCCCCGAGCTAAGCCGCTCGGCGGCTCGGGCTTGACATCATTCTCGCGCCAGCCGTACGGCAGGCCAACCTACCTGCCCTATTCGCCCGCCAGCCGAGTCGGCTTCAGCGAGTTGTTCGGCGGCTGCTTCGACGGGCCTCTCCAGCCTTGCTTCGCCCTGCTCTGCCACGGGGGCGCACCGTCGCCTCGGCCAGCACGCTGAAGATACCCACCTCAGTCTTAGACTCGGTCCACTCACCAAAGGCGGCCTCCAGGTCAGAGTACTCGGCCTTGCTTTCGGCCAGCGCCTGCTCCCGCTGGGCCCCTGTCTCCCAGAGGTCGATCGTCAGATACCGCCGCGGATTCTTCGTGTCGCGCAGCACGGTGGTGCCTCGGAAGCCCGGGCACCGTGCGAACAGCTTGCTCCACGCGCCGCCTGGGCCGTACGCCAACTCGAACTGGCCTCGGGCCTCCTCCTTGACGACGAACTCCCAGACAATTTCGACCATACTGGACCACCCCCTCTGTCAACCGGCTTCCATTAGCCTGCGTTCCTCGGGCGCCCTCCGACTCGCCGCCGAACAATTACTATGTGGAAGTTTTTCCGCATAGTTGTGTATATGCAGAATAACTTCCGCATAACACGCTTGAAATATTTGGGGATTTGTGCTAAACTAAGTACAAAACCCTCGACAGTAAGTGAATTGATTATACCATATCCGTCAGAGAACGCAATCCCACGCACTTCCCTGCCACCGCCCTGTCAAAAGATCCCTGTACCGGCGTCGTGCGCCGTCACCACGTCAGCGAGAGCAGCGTGCAGAAAGCGGTCAAGAAGGCCGCTCGCCTGGCCGGGATCAACAAGCGCGTCACCTGCCACACCTTCCGCCACTCCTTCGCCACCCACCTGCTCGAAAACGGCTACGACATCCGCGCGGTGCAAGAGCTACATGGACACAAGGCTTGTCCTGAGCTTGTCGAAGGGACGTCAAAACGACCATGATTTACACCCACGTCCTCCAGCGGGGCGGTCTGGCTGTTCGCAGCCCTCTGGATTCATAAGGCGTAGATAGTCGCTGTTGCCAGCAAGCAGCATTTGTGCTATACTGATGCCATGCCCAAACGATGCCCCAAATGCGACCGTCTCATGCCCAACCAGGCCAAAATCTGCCCTCACTGCGGCTTGCCCCTGGAGCCGCGTGACCTCTCTTTCGAGGAGATGTTCGGCCCGCCGAAGTCGCTCCAGGGGCGCTACGTCGTCAAAGGCCGCCTCAGTCAGGGCCGGGTTGGTTCGGTCTACCAGGCTGTGGACAACGCTGTGGACAATGAAGAGGGCGGCCGCCCTTGCGCTGTCAAGGAGCTTACCACCGTCGCCCTTCTGGACCCGCGTGACCGTCAGGAGGCGGAACGGCGCTTCCTCGAAGAGGCGGCTATCTGGATGAGCCTGAACCATCCCAATCTGGCCCGCGTGACCGATGCCTTCTCGCAGGCCAGGCGGGTCTACCTGGTGATGGAGTTGGTCGAGGGAACGTCCCTGCGAGCGCTCCTGGAGGACCAATGGAAGGTCTTTGCCGAGGAGACGGTTCTGCACTGGGCAGGGCAGATCTGCGATGCCCTGGACTATCTCCACCGGCAGGATCCCCCTATCGTCTTCGGTGCCCTGACGCCCAGCCACGTTGTGATAGGTTCGGGCGGCCGGGTCAAACTGGTGGATTTCGGGTTGACGCGGTTTTTCATGCCAACAGTGGGGCAAGATGCCATCTTGCCCTACAAAGGCCCCCGCGGTTACGCCGCGCCGGAGCAGCGGCGCCAGGGCCAGACCAGCCCCCGCTCTGACATCTACGCCCTCGGTACCCTCCTCTACCAGTTGCTCACCCGTCACGATCCCACAGATCATCCCCTGCCGTCGCTGCGAAGACTGGTCCCTGATCTGTCCAAATCCACCGAGCGGGCCATCATCCGCGCCCGCAAAAAGGACCCGGCTCAGCGATTCCCGACGATGGCAGAGATGCGGCAGGCATTGCTGGGCGAGCGTCCCGCCCCTCTTCCTGAGATAGAGCCTTTTGTTTTAATGGAAGGGGTGCAGGCCCGGACGGTGAAGGAATTGGCCCGCGTCTGCGCTGCCCACTGGGACGATGGCCTGATGGCCCTGGCCGAGGGCCGCATCACGAACTGGCTGCGGGACAGCGCAGAGAAACTGCGCGCCGCCGGGCAGAGCCACGCGGCCCTGGAGATGGACGACGCTGCCGTGCACACCGAGTCTGTCCGGGAGCAGGTGGCCAGCGGCGATTCTCTCACGAGAGAGGGCGAGATCGCTCGCCAGGCCGCTTTTGCCGCCTGGCTGGAGGAGATGGGAGTCATTGACATCCAGCCCAATCTGGAGGTAAAGCCCGGCTATCTCCCCTTTGGCGCCATCGAAGCCAACATGAAGGCGCGGACCACGCTACGCTTGCGTAACAAGGGCCAGGGCTACCTGACCGGCCGGGTGGAGAGCCGTGTCCGCTGGCTGACAGCCCGGCCCCAGACCTTTGGCTGTCGGGCGGGGGCCGTGGCCGAGGTGACCGTCGAGGCACGAGGCCGGCGGCTGCCGCCTGGAGCCACTTCGTCGCCTCAGGTTCTACTCATCGAGAGCAACGGTGGCCGTGCCTGGGTAGGTGCTTCAGCCACGGCGGCGGCTCCCATCCTGACTGTCGAACCGGATACACTGGATTTCGGCCCGCTCCCCAGGGGCGCGGCCCGGGTGGCCCGCCTGACCGTGACCAACCGGGGCGGCGGCCGGTTGTCGGGCTCGGTGGCCAGCCAGGTGCCCTGGTTGCGGGTGCGTAACCCCGAATTCGGCTGTCCAGCCGGAGCTTTGGCCCAGATCGCTGTCAAATTGCTCGGCCCCCGCGTGCCGCCGGGGACTACGCCGGATTACAAATCCGGCGAGAGCAGTAGGCAGGCTCAGGACGCAGCCCTGGTTGTGGACAGCGACAGCGGCCAGGCCAGGGTGGGTGTGGCCTGGACCTGGGCTGAACCCAGCCTGGAACTGGATGTGACCTCTTTGGATTTTGGAGCCGTCGAACGGGGAACCAGCCTCGAGCGGACGCTGCACATTGCCAACCGGGGCACCGGTGTGTTGGAGGGAAGTGTTGCCAGCCAGGTGGATTGGCTGACTGTTCAGCCGCAGACCCTTCGCTGCCCACCGGGTGAGTCGTGCACCCTCAACGTGATCGGCGACACTGTGCGCCTCGCAGGCGGCGATACTTACGAGGAATCGGCCCTGATAGTGGAGACCAACGCCGGGAGGGAGATTCTATCGGCGTCGGTAGAGGTGCTGGCCGCCGAACTGGTGATTGAGCCATTGTCACTCGACTTTGGAGCTGTCCTGGCCGGGGAACAGGAAGAGCTGAGCCTGACCGTGGGCAACCGGGGCTCGTTGCCCTGGCAAGGGCAGATCATGGCTGGCGTCCCCTGGCTCTCGGTTGAGCCGGAAGAACTGGTCTGCCCACCGGGCCATTTTATCCCCCTGAGCGTGATCCTCGACACATCCCTGTTCGCCGAGGGCGGAGAGTGGCTGGAAAAAGAAGCCATCCTGATCCGGGGCGATGGGGAGGAGCGGTCCGTGGCCGCACACGTGGCCGTATTGCTCCCCCGGCTGTCCGTGGAGCCCCGCAGCCTGAACTTTGGCCTCATTGGCCGGGAGGACGTGGCCACGCTGAGCCTGACCATCGCTAATGCCGGCACCGGAGAGTTCCACTGGGAAGTGGACAACCGTGGAACGTGGTTGGAGATCGTGCCTACGAGCGGGGTGTGCCATCCCGGCCAAGAATCCACCGTCACAGTGAACGCCTACGCGCTGGCGGTGGAAGGCGAGACAGACCGGGCCTGGCTGACCGTGCGCAGCAATGGTGGTCAGGCCGAGATCTTTGCCAGTGTGTCCCTGTCCTCACCGATTCTGGTGGTGGATGCGCTGGAACTGGACCTGGGCACCAGCGAGAATTATGCCCCCGTCGCCCAATGGCTGGGTATCTCTAACCGGGGGGTGGGCCCCTTGCGCGGCACCGTCACCGTTCGGCTGAGCCCTTCGACTATGCTCAGGACAGGCGCTCACGACGAAGCCTCGCAGGTTCCCTGGCTGACCGTTGACCCCCCAGCCTTCGAGTGTGCCACTGGCGCCTCGCTGCAAGTCCGGGTGCAGGCGATACCTGAGGGGTTGCGAGCGGGGGCGAACGACGTGGCTGGGGTGCTGCTTGTGGAGAGCAACGGCGGGAACGAGGAGATTGGGGTGCACCTGGATGTGGTCCTGGTGCCCAACCTGGTCGTCCGCCCCGAGTCCTTGACCTTCAAGAGCGACGGGCCGTCCGAGTTAGAGTTGACTCTGGAGAACGATGGCTACGGTGCGGAGCGCGTGCGGGTGGTTCCGGAGGCGTCGTGGCTGAAGGTGAATCGGGAGAAATGCATCGTCAAGGGTGGTCGAACTGTCCGTCTGAAGGTGCGGGCCAGCGGAGCAGAAGCGGGGGCTGAGAGCGTTATCGAGGTCAGGACGAGCGAACGCACCTGGCGGCTGCCGGTGCGGTACGAGTAGCTGCAATCAATTATGGAAAATCAAGGCTGTTCCAGGCCATGTCGCTCCAGCAGTTCAACGTTTGCCAGAAGGCGGTTGGTTGGGCCGTCGGCCACGATGCGTCCCTCGTCCAGGATCACCGTGCGGGGGCAGAGGTCGCGTACCAGGCGCATGTCGTGGCTGGCTACCAGCATGGTCTGAGGCAGCTCAGCCAGCAATTGAATCAGGCTGCGGCGGGAGCGCGGGTCGAGCTCACTGGTTGGCTCATCCAACACCAATATGGCCGGGTCCATGGAAAGCACGGTGGCGATGGCAATGCGCTTGCGTTCCCCCAGGCTTAGATGATGAGGCATCCGATCCTCAAAACCTTCCATGCCCACCTGGGCCAAAGCCCAACGCACCCGCCGCCGCACCTCATCTTCCGGTAGCCCCATGTGCAACGGCCCAAAGGCCACGTCCTCGAAAACAGTGGGGGAGAAGAGTTGGTCGTCAGGGTCCTGGAAAACCAATCCCATCTTGGCCCGGATAGCGCCCAGATGACGGTCCGTCACCTCTATGCCCATCACCCGCACCATTCCGTCGCCGTTCAAAATGCCATTGAGGTGCAGAAGGAGCGTTGATTTGCCCGCTCCGTTGGGGCCAGTGACGGCTACCTTTTCCCCTTCTTGCACCGTCAGGCTCACTCCCTGCAACGCCTGCTGTCCATCGGGATAGGCGTACACCAGATTGTCAATCTCGATGACG
>SOHZ01000253.1 GCA_004377365.1 Anaerolineales bacterium
CCCATTTCTGTAATCAGGTTCAGCGATATCACAAACAATCGTCTTACAGGCAAGGGTGAAATAGCGTGGCTGTTGCATGAACAACAGGAAAGAGTGACTCGCTTGCAAGCGGGGGATATCCTGCTGCCTTTGCGTGGGTTTGGAAAGGCTTGCGTCATACCAAGGGAGTTTGAAGGAGCCGTCTGTCATCGGGACTTTGCCATCGTTCGACCGAATGAAGACATTGACCCACTCTACCTACTCTCATTCATTTTGAGTTCAGAATTTCAGGAACAACTCCGGTTTATTGCGCGAGGAGGGCTCGTCTCGACAATTGACCTGAAAGATCTGGAGGAACTACTGGTTATCGTCCCGCCGCTGGCTACTCAACGTCGCATTGCGCTGGCGTTCGCCGAAAGCCAGGGAGAGCTAGGGCCAGGGTTTATTGAGAGCGTAGAGCATTGGCTTGACCTGATTCAAGGCGATGAAACTGTCGAGCGGCAATGGATTTCCAGTAGCTTGTTAAGCAGCTTGTTCAGTGATTGGGACCGGATGCACACGCTCGACGACTGGCTACGCTTGAAAAGCGAGCATGTTCGCGATCTACGAAACTCTGTTGCGCATGGAAGATCC
Source organism: Anaerolineales bacterium (assembly GCA_004377365.1). Taxonomy (GTDB): domain Bacteria; phylum Chloroflexota; class Anaerolineae; order E26-bin7; family E26-bin7; genus E26-bin7. The sequence continues at coordinate 613 of SOHZ01000253.1, forward strand.
CCATTCAGCAGCGATGCCATAGACGTCTCGATCATAGCTCTGGGCGACCTGAATCACGCGATTGTGCAAGCGCGTCGTGACCTAATCAGTCTAGTAGATGCGGCGCAACGCATCGAGCAAGAGCTCATCGAGTTTCGAGAACACATTAGACGGGTAGATCACCCATTCCTACGGAGTCGCCTCTCAAGCCTAGCTAATAAATTGACAGAACTGTTGCAAGCCGAGTCGGCCCCACTACCCATCCTATTACACCTGGAACAGGCAATGCTGCCGGTGGGAGTCCCGGTCTTGCTTAACCTATCTGTAACCAATGAGAGCGACGAAGCTCTGGACGCACTTGAGATTACTCCGCTCCTCTCTAGCGGGCAATTCATAGATGAGCCTGTCTGGCGACTGGGCTGGCTTTTTCCAGGTGAGACTTTCTCATGGGGAGCGCGCGTTCGGTTCGACAAACCTGAGGTCGTGCACATCGAATGCACTATCTCATACACTCGGGCAGACGGCAGTCCACTTCAACGAACAACCCGGCTTACGGTGGAGGCAGTCCCAGCCGCACAGGTCCCATTCGCGCCTATTCAGCCGAACCCGTACATCACAGGGGGAGCCGTAGATACACCTGAAATGTTCTTCGGGCGCCAGGATGTACTGGATTTTCTCAGCACCAACTTGATTGGAAAGCACCAGAGCAATGTCATTATCCTGCAGGGCAATCGTCGCACCGGCAAGTCCTCTATTCTCAAGCAGGTCGTCAATCGCGATCTATTCGCCCCACACGTGCCAGTATATGTAGATTGTCAGGGCCTGGGCGTGCTAACTGATCAACGATTCTTCTACAAACTGGCACGCGAGATCTGGAAGACTCTTGCAAGGCGCAGCGACGTCGATACCCCGCCGCAGATCAAGAGGGCCGACTTGTCAGAGGATGACCCATTCTACGATTTCCGAGAGGTTCTGGATCGACTCGTCAGTGTGATTCCTGGTCGCCGGGTCATTCTGCTGATTGACGAGTTTGAACTCATCGACTCGGCTATTCAGAAGGGCGAATTAAACCCTATCGTGCTTGAGAACCTGCGCCATCTGTTCCAGCACCGGCACGACCTGGCTGTGGTGCTCACCGGCTCCTATCGGCTGACGCGACTTAGCCAGGAATACTGGTCTATCCTGTTTGGCTTGGGTCTCAAGCGCGAGATTGGATTCCTGGACGAGCACGCTGTCCGCCAATTGATCACCCAGCCATTAGAAGACATTGTCACCTACTCTGATGAGGCAGTAAATCGCATCATTCAGCTCACTGCTTGCCATCCTTACTTTGTGCAGATGGTTTGCTTCAATGTGGTCAACGTCCTGAATGAGCAAAAGACCACCTATGTGACACAATCCGATGTCGAGGTGGCTGCGCAAGAAACGCTGACCAGCGCCGACGGGCACATGCGCTTCATGTTCAAATCAGCCAGGTCGAACGCATGGCAGGCAGTTTTGGTCTACATGGCCAGCAGACTGTTGCAGCCCGAGGCGTTGCCCGGCCACGAGATCGAACAGTTTGTCGAACGTCACCGTTTGCCCGTCTCGCGTATTGAGCTGGAACAGGCGCTGCGGGAACTGGCGGACCGAGATATCGTCCGCATCCAGGGCACGATGGGACAGCGAAGATACGGATTCAAGATTGACCTGGTCCGCCAGTGGATTCGACGAAACTATGATCTCCAATCCGCCATCGCACTGGCGCAAAGCGCATCCTACATTCGTGAGGGATGACTATGCCCATTTGCTATCAACCTCGTGTTCCATTGAGGGATCCAAGCTGGTTCTATGGCCGCACAGATGAACTGCGCCGGTTGTTCTCGTATCTCAACAAGCCCTCTCCCCAGAATGTCTCCATCGTCGGCCAGCGCCGCATTGGAAAGAGTTGGCTTCTGCAAGTCGTGGCCCTGGATGAAGAGATGCACGCCGAATATCTGGATGAACCCGAGAAATACACCTTCATCTACTGGGACTTGCAGACTGAACCTTATTTGTCTCCTGAATACTTCTTTGAACGCCTGATTGACTTGTTCCTCGATCATGTCCCCCGTGACTTGGCACAGGAATGCCGGGATGTACTTGATGAGAACGAGCTTGAAGACTCACTTGCGGAAATGCTCTACCTGCTTGAGATTGTCGAACACCATGTCGTTCTGCTGTTAGACGAATTTGCCGCTATCACGCGCAGTACAGCCTTTGCCGAGAGCTTTTTCTCTCACTTGCGGTCAGTATTTAACCGGCCGGCGATGACGTGTGTGACGGCGTCCTACCGCAGCCTGGGCGAGATGTGCCATCTAGGTCCCGATTCGCCTTTCTTCAACATCTTTTCCCGAATCCAACTCGGTCTGTTTACCAAAGAAGAGGCCCAGGGATTGATTGTGGAGCCCTTCGAGGCTGAAGGCAACCAGGTTGAGCCCGCCGCTATCAAAGCTATCCTGCGACTGACTGGCCCTCATCCCTGCTTCATCAGCCAGCTCTGCCATGACCTGCGCAACGAAATGAAAGCGAAAGGCACGTTAACCAAGGAAGACGTGGATCGCCACAGCGACCCGTTTCAGACTGGCGTTTTCGATGACTTTGGCTACTATTGGCAGCGTCTAGACGAGGATGAGCAGGCCATGCTGCGCAACATCGCTGAGGGGAATCCCCCAGCCACACAGGAGAATCCGGTCTACATCCGCCTGAAAGGTTTGAGTCTCATCCGTGAGGACAAAGGGAAACCGGTTCCTTTTTCTGTCCCGTTTAGTAAGTTCATTAAGGACAGCAAAGGGACCGACGTTATTTTTGAGAAGGCCTTTTCCGATACAGGTATGGACGGGCCAAGTTTTGTGCGCATTGCAGAGGTCATGTTAGCTGCTGCCCAGCACATATCTGATAGAATGCGCGGTGACTTGGAAGCTGCAACTCGGGCCATGCAAGGTCGTCCCCAGGATGCAATGAGGATTTGTGGACGGGATGTCCTCGACCCGCTTCTCAAGACTGTGGCTCAGCAGGCTGCTAACATTGGCTACGACACCCGAAACCAAAAACAGGCGGCCATAATTGGGATGTTAGAACAGGCAGCATATGCCAATAATCGTATCCCCAAATCCTACATTGCTCATTTTAACAGCATAAAAGTAAGCGGCAACTACGGCTCCCACGAAAGAGACGTCTGCACACCAGCGTATGCTTTCCTAACCGTCCTGGAAACCATCCATTTGGCCGAAGAGGTCGGTAAGCGATACGGAACCTAGGGTTGAGACGATGGCCATAATCACCAACTATCTGCTCTTTAACCATACCTACCTGCGCCAGCTTCAGGCCGACAGCGGCGTTGACGAGGAAGCATCCCTCGCTGCACAGGGCGTGCGCGAGTGGTACGGCTTTCAAGATAGCACATCAACCGAGACGCTCGTCCAATCCTGGGTTGCCCCAATGCTGCAAATCCTGGAGCTCGAGTTGCAGCCATTGAACTCTGACGGTGAGGTCAACGATGCACGTGTGCACCTGCTTTGCACTGCGTGGGATCACGAGACGCCCGTCGGATTGTGCTACGTCACACCACCTGGTGCCGACCTGGACACCACCACCAAGGGCCGCCACTGGATGGCCCAGGCTGTGCTGGCTGCTCGCAATTCACAAGTCGCAATTCGTTGGGTTATCCTCACCAACGGCGACCAATGGCGGTTGCTCGATGCTCAAGCTTTGCGCCGCTACGAAGCCTACCTGCAAGTGGATTTGGGCGAATTGGCGCAGGACCCCAGCGACCTGTCGGCATTGCGCATCTTTTATCGCTGTTTTCACCGCAGCGTGTTTGAGCGGAATGAGCGGGGCGAATCGGGGCTGGAGCGCTTGCTGGCCGCGTCCGACCGAGCCACCAAACAAGCCGAGGACCACCTGAAGGCACGCGTCAGCCATAACGAAGGGATCATGGCGCAGTTGTGCCTGGGCTTTGTGCAGGCAACGGGCAGGGACAGCTTCACCGAAGCGGAGCGAGACGCCATCTACCGTGATGCCACCTACTTGCTCTACCGCATACTCTTTATCCTGTACGCAGAGGCGCGGGAACTCCTGCCGGTGAACAACCCAGCCTACCGCGACGTGAGCCTGACAGAGTTGACCAAGACCGCCTACGACTACAAGTTGCGCGGGATGCCTGACGGCCAGGCGACGACGTTGTGGGAGCGGCTGAAGCGGCTGTGCACCGCCATCTACGAGAGCGACGAGCCGCTGGGCATCCCAGCCTACAACGGCGGCCTCTTCGATGACGCCGACAAGCCCCAACTGCGCAAGGGTCACATCACCGACGCTCATCTCACTGAGGCCCTCTTCGATCTGGCCTATCGGTCAGGCAGTGACACATCCGACGGCTACCAATCCATTGACTACCGCGACCTCTCGGTGCGCCACCTGGGCAGCCTGTACGAGGGGATGATCGAGTACAAGCTGCAGATCGCCGAGGAGACGCTGTGGGCGCGGCGCGACAAGAAGGGCAACGTCCGCTTTCTGCGCACGGGCCAGGACGGAGCACCTCGCAGGACTGACGTGAAGGTCAAGCAAGGGGACGTCTATTTCTCCCAGAGCCCCGGCGAGCGGCGCGCCACCGGCACCTACTACACCCCTGAGTACATCGTGGACTATATCGTGCGCCAGACGGTGTGGCGGGGACTGGAAGAACGACGCGCACCACTGGAGAAGAAATTGGCCGGCTGGCTGGAAGAGGTGGCTGCGGGAATCGCCCCCGACGAGCGAGCGCGCATGCAGCGCGTCGCCGACGAGGAGCTACGACGCTTCGTCGAGGAGCAGGTGCTGAGCTTCCGTGCATGCGACCCGGCGATGGGCAGCGGCCATTTCTTGGTCAACGCTGCTCACCAGATGACAGATTTCATCGTCGAGACATTGCACATGACCCCTTGGGGGCCTGTCCTGAGCGAAGTCGAAGGAAACGACAGGGTTGATGCCGACCCGGCGGTCTGGCGGCGGTGGGTGGTGGAGCGCTGCCTGTACGGGGTGGATCTGAGCCTGATGGCGGTGGAACTGGCCAAGTTGAGTCTGTGGCTGGCCAGCGTGGCCGAGGGCAAGCCCCTCTCCTTCCTGGACCACCACCTGCGCCAGGGCAACAGCCTCATCGGTGCCCGGCTGAAAGATTTAGCCGAAGTGCTAGTGGGGGTAGTCTCCGCTAAACCATCACGCAAGGAACGTAAAGCACGGGAAGCGGGGCAGCTTTCGATGCTGGACGACCCGGCCTTTAGCCAGCATGTGACGGCGGCGACCGACCTGCTGGCCCAGATTTCGGCCCGTGTAGTTGAGGGAGTAGAGGACGTCAAGGCCCAGGAGACCGACTACGAGCAGGTGCGCGCCGAGTTGGAGCCCTACCGGCGGCTGGCCGATCTTTGGACCGCACGTCACTTTGGCGTGAAAAAAGTGGACAATCAACGATTACGCGCTGTTTTCAAATACCTGCTCAACGGCGCTGTTAGTCCAGTACCAGAATACAAGCGGCTTCTGACACAAGCTCAAGAGTTAGCCAACAAGCGGAGTTTCTTTCATTGGGAGCTTGAATTTCCCCAAGTTTTCCTCGATCGCCCTCTGGAGGATCAAGTGGGGTTTAATGCATTGGTGGGAAATCCACCTTATATGAACACAAAAGATATGAACCCTATTGAAAGAGAATTCTGCTATTCTTCAATTGACGGTCATCCAAACTTTGAGACTGCCTCTACAAAGAGCAATCTTTATGCAATGTTTTGGGAGAAAGCCATTTACTTGGCCGGACAAGAAAGCTCTTTATCGCTAATTACACCTTACTCCTGGCTATCCATAAGAAGCTTCCTAAAACTTCGGGAGCTTTTCCTGAGAGAACTCGATAGCAAAGAGATTATACTACTACCTATTGGGGTTTTTGACGCCGGGATAGCTACGAGCATTCTTGTAGCGGCAAAGTTGCCTGAACGGGGAGAACTTGCAGTCCGGGATTTTCGAGACACTCCCGTAAGTGAATTGGACTCGGCGTTCAAGACAGAAGCTCCGCAAAGACATATTCCACTTGATGCTTTTCTGAAATCCGAAGACTACATTTTTAACTTGGAGTGGGACCATAGTAAAGCGAAAATCGTTGACAAAATCTATCAGGTGAGTGTTTCATTAAGTGACTTGTGTACAGTAGACCTTGGAATCAATACCACAAATGATGAAAAGTATGTTGGCTATCTTGATGATCCTGATTTGAACCCTAAGAGATTGCTGACTGGCAACGACTTCAGCAGGTATAGCGATCAATGGAAAGAGCTATATGTGTATTATCTAACAGACCAAATGAAACGCGAGAAAAG
>SOHZ01000337.1 GCA_004377365.1 Anaerolineales bacterium
AAAAGAATCCGGCTGAAGCCTCAACTCCAGAACCTTAACTGCCCTGGATTGAGCTGGCTACCAGGGCTTGCGGGGTGTGGACAGGAAGATCGGCCCGTCTGCGCCAACGGCCACGCAGTCTTCAATGCGAATGCCACCAAAGTCCGGGATGTAGACGCCCGGCTCCACGCTGCTGACCATCCCCACTTCCAGGGTGCCAGTTGCGCCTGGCATAAGGAAGGGAATGAACTCGTGGTAGCGCAACCCGACGCCGTGGCCGGTGATGTGGACAAAGTATTCGCCCAGCCCGGCCTCATCGAGCACTTGGCGGGCGGCGCTGTCGGGGCCCGAAAAGGATACGCCCGCCCGCATCTGCTGTGCAGCCGCTTGCTGCGCCTCAAGCACTTTGTTGTATACCTCGCGCTGCCGGTCATTCGGCTGGCCAGCGACCGAGACGTAGGTCAGATCCGACCAGTAGCCATCCACGACGGTCGCCAATTCGGTCATTACGATATCTCCCTCGTTGACCACACGCTGGGTGGATGGAACGAGCAAGGTCCCTTTAGTGCTGCCGATGGGGCCAGCGCCCACCTCGGCCAAGGCCCGCACCAGGCGTGCTTCCCTGTAGCCGGGACCGTCGGCCCGAATCCTGTATTCCACCAATGCTCCGACCTGGGCTTCGGTCATACCAGGTTCCAGTTTGGCCAGGAATTCGTTCATCCCCATCTCGGCGATTTCGTTGGCGATGCGCAGCTTTTCCAACTCGTAATCGGTCTTGATGGCCCGCGTGGTTTGCAGCAGGTCCGTCGCGTCTATCTGATTAGCGTCGGCGAATACTTCATCGAGCAGTCCCGACCAGGGCGCGGCCGGGACAACCGGCTCGGCCGCCCGATAGGTAGGGCCCACAACTTCAAAGCTCTTTTCCACACCGACGCTGGCTCCCTTCAAGCCCAGTTTGGCGTGGGCCTGACCCAGCAGCCGCCGATAGTTCTCGTACAGGTCGCCGTCTTTGAGCAGGCCCCAGCCAAAGGGGGTCACCTCCGCCCAGTCCGGGTCGGCGTACTCTTCCTCGATCTCGGGCAAGAAGAGAAGCGGCTTACCATCCTTGGGCATAACGGCGACCGAGAAGCCGTGGTGGGGCCAGTAATCCGTCATGTAGACGACATTCTCTGGCAGCCGGCAGACCAGCGCGTCGAGGCCAGCCTCTTTCATCTTTTCACGTAGGCGTTCCAGTCTAGGGGTGTCAACTTTCATTATGATTTCCTCCTTTCAAGTTATCCATTTATGCTCGGGCTGGATGACAATCCAGCCCATCCCCCGGATTGTCATCCGGGGGGAGCAAAAAGAAAATTCCCATAGTATTGAATTACTCCTTATATCCCACAGCCAGTCAAACGGCAAAGCCTGGTTCGGCAGGCCCTTCGACGGAGTTTATCCTGAGCAAGGCCGAAGGGCTCAGGACAAGCTCACCACAGGCGGTTCGGCAAGCTCTTCGGCTGAGGCTGGTGCACCTTTGCTACGGGCCGCTTAACGGACGGGAGCTCACCCGCACGCGGGTGAGACAACGCTACCAGCAACCAAAGACACGATTCAAAGCCAAGGTTAGCAACAACAAGACCCTCGATCAGCGTGTCGGGTGCAGCGACTGGTTAGCGGCGCTGCTTTGTCTCTCACAGTGCCGCTCCCCAAGCCATTTTAGCCAGGCTCTATTCGATCCGCCGTTCAGAGTGAGCATCGAAAAGGGACAGCCTATCCTGACTCAAGTCCACCATCAGTTTGTCGGCCGGGGCCAACTCTAGCTCCAGGGGGGCGATCATCTTGATCACGGTGCCATCCTTCAGGCTCAGATCCACGATTTGCTCATCCCCCAGGGGCTGGACAATGTCCACAGTGGCCGATATGCCCTCCTGGCCAACACCCTCTACGATGGTCACGTGCTCCGGTCGGATGCCCAGGAGCAACTGGCGGGTATGGAAACCCGCCCTACTTTGTACCTCTTTGGTGAGGGGCAGGCGGAAGGCGGCGCAGCTCAGAACGAGGCCGTCATCTTGGAGTTCAGCCTGGCAAGGGATCAGGTTCATGGAAGGGCTGCCTACAAAGCTGGCCACGAAGGCCGACCGGGGCCGGTCATAGACCTCCTCAGGCGGATCCAGTTGCTCCATCACTCCCTCGTTCATGACCATGATCCTGTCGGCCATGGTCACAGCTTCTTCGAAATCATGGGTAGCATAGATCATGGTCTGGCCAGTCTCGCGTTGCAGCCTCTTCAGCT
>SOHZ01000465.1 GCA_004377365.1 Anaerolineales bacterium
GCCCAGGGTCTCCTGGATGCCCCGTTCGTACTGCTGCACCGTGTAAATTGGAACTCTAATGATTCTCATGACTTTCTCCTTTCAAATGTGAATAGCTGTACACAAAAGCGCCACAGGAACAGCCAACAGCCGTCTCCAGATATATTGTACTATCATTTGGCCTGCTTTGCAAGTGCTACTGTCAGCCCGGAACTTGCGGCGATCAGAGAGCCACATCTTCTTGGCTAAGCGGGTGTCTGAAAATTCATCGGTCTCTGTCATTGCCAGGAGCCCTTCGACAGGCTCAGGATAAACTCCGCGACGAAGCAATCCCTCTGAAGGGCTGAGATTGCTTCTATCCACAGGAATGGGACGCCTACCCTGGCCACTACCGCTCGCACAATCCCTGGCTCTCCCATTTTCGGGTTGTCCTGCGCAAAGGGGCACTGGCGTTGATCATGCCGTCGGGGGAGGAGGAGCCGCTGCTTCCTCTTTGCGATGGAGTCTTTCGGGTGGGGAAGGAAGAGCGGTGCCCCGAACACATCCATTTCGACACCATACTCAACGGTCAGGCAATTCATGCCAACTTGTCATGTGGAGGCTATTATGGTATATTTACACCGTAGTCATCATGCGCAAGACAAGCTTCGCGCACTCTAGGAGGGGATAATGAAAGCGATTGTCAAGTATCAGACAGGTGACGGATTCATCGGGCTGCGAGACGTTCCAGAACCAGAACCAGGAGAGGGCGAAGTCAAGATCGCCGTTCAGGCTGCTGGCATCTGCGGCTCCGACCTGCACATTTGGCATGGCGACATCGAAATTCCGGTAAAACCACCCGTTACGTTAGGTCACGAGTTTGCAGGTGTCGTTACGGCGTTGGGGCCAGGCGTCACCGGACTCCAAGTCGGGCAACGGGTGACCGCGGAAAACTCTCACTCCGTGTGTGGCGGTTGCGAATACTGCATGACAGGAGATTACAACCTCTGTGAGGAGCGATTGGCCACAGGCTATGCCTACGACGGCGCCTTTGCACCCTATTGCGTTGTTCCGGCCAAAAGGGTGCACGTCCTCCCAGACACAGTAGATTTCCTGACCGGTGCGCTTTCAGACCCCTCTGCCTGCGTTTATCGAGCGGTTTGTGAAAAAGGTGCTGTAGGGCCTGGAGATACCGTTCTCATCCTGGGAGTAGGTCCGATGGGGCTCTTTAGCACCCAGTACGCCAAACTGTCAGGGGGCAAGGTCATCCTGGCGGGCACCGCCGCCGATGCTGCCCGGCTGGAAATCGGCCGAGAGCTGGGTGCCGATTGCACAGTAAACGTCACCCAACCCGATGCCGTGGACAACGTCAAGAGGTTTGCGGGGCGCAGTGGCATAGATGTCGTCCTGGAATGCTCTGGTGCTCCCGATGCGGCGCGACTTGGCCTGCAACTCATCAAGAAGCGTGGGCGCTTCGTCTTGGTGGGCATCTACGGTCGGCCCTTCGAGTTAGATTTCGACCAGATCCTCTACAAAGAACTCGTTGTCAAAGGAATGTTTAGTCATAAATATAAAGCCTGGGAAAAAGCGATCTCGCTTGCCGCCCAAGGGCTTATCAAGGCCAAGCCCCTTATCACCGACATCCTGCCTCTTTCCGAGTGGGAGAAGGGGTTCCGTCGGTTTGCTGAGCGAAAAGCCATCAAGGTCATTTTCGAGCCTCAACGAGCGTAGAGAAGTATCACACTGGGAGGTCAACCATGATTCTTGGAACACCAGATACTATCCCCGGTGAACAGGACAGTGAATCCCATGGTGGCAAGGGTGAGTACTTTGTGCGCACCTTATTAGACAAAGTGCCAGGTAGTGCCTTCAAGTATGTACGCGACTTGACCCTCTACCCGGGTTCCAGCATCGGAGAACACCTTCATTCCGGCGATGAAGAGATCTATTTCATCATCTCTGGCACTGGGGTGATGGTGGTTGATGGTGAAGAGTGTGTCGTCGGGCCTGGCTCAGCGATCTTGACCCAGTCAGGTAGCCGCCACGGGTTGCGCAACGAGGGCGCAGAGGACTTGCGGATCTTTGTAGCCTGTGCCAAAATTGCTTCTTGAGCAGGTGCATTGTACCCCACCATTGTATTTGGGGATCACCGGTACAACTTTACCATAGGAGATGGGGACTGTCAAGTAAGATTGAGACACCTTGCCTCGTCGCTTGGGGATTACCCACAAGTCCATTTGGGACAGTGAAAGCGGGTTCACCCATATCTTGTGGTGAAATGTGCCTGCAAT
>SOHZ01000340.1 GCA_004377365.1 Anaerolineales bacterium
CGGCTGCTCGGATCACGTCCATGTGTCGCCTCCTTCCTCTATCGTGAGTAGCGATAGCCGGGAGCCTCAAATCGTTTGGGCTTCAACTCCCTTCATCCTCTGGCTTAAAGCCGTGTTTTGAACTCTTCCAGGATACCCTCCGTCCGTGTGGCGCCGAAGCGGGTCGCACCGACAGCGATCACTTCCAGTGCTGCGTCCAGGCTGCGCACACCCCCAGCGGCCTTGACCCCCACATCGGGACCGACCGAGGCCCGCATGAGTTTGAGATCCTCAATCGTTGCCCCAGTCGGCGCGTACCCGGTCGAAGTCTTGACGTAGTGGGCACCGGCTTCCTCAGCCAGGTGGCAGGCACGTACTTTTTCCTCGTCCGTCAGGTAGTGATTCTCCAGGATGACCTTGACGATGGCCTTGTCGCCAGCGGCCTCTACCACCGCGCGGATATCATCATGCACCATATCATCCTGACCAGAGCGGAGAGCGCCAATGTTGATCACCATGTCCAATTCCTGCGCCCCATTGGCTAGGGCGTCTTTAGCCTCAAACACCTTGGTAGCTGTGGTGTGACTGCCGTGGGGAAAACCGACCACCGTTCCGACTTTGACATCAGAATCCGCCGTGAGACGGGCTGCCAGGGCCACGTGGCAAGGCTTAACAGTTACCGAAGCAACGTCGTACCGCCGAGCCAGCTCACAGCCAGCGACCACGTCGTCGTCGGTCAGCTCCGGTCTAAGGAGCGAGTGATCAATTGTCTTGGCCAGTTGTTCGAACGTGAGGGTATCCACGTCAAGTTTGGGGATCATCGTGTTCTCCTTGCCTAACTCATGTTCCAATACACTGGTCTAAGCTACTGCACCTTGAACGGAAATGTCCTCGCGGGTGGCACGGATGGCCAACGCGATGGCTCCATATAGGACGGCGTCGCCGCCCAGTTGAGTGAGGACAATCTTTGGCAAGAATGGAACCACCCTGCGCACGCGTTCCCTGATCGGTTCCAGCAGTAAATCGTCTGATTGGGTCAGCCCCCCTCCCAGGATGATCATCTCGGGGTTGAGGGTACAGGCCACATTGGCGACCGCTTCAGCCAGATAGTCCACCGTCTCAGTCACAATCTCCTGAGCCAAGGCGTCCCCGTCCCGGGCTGCCTGAAAGACCTGTTTGGCAGTAAGCGCATCCAGATCGCCGTTGCCACTATCCAGGCTAGTCTTCGCGCCCCCGCTGATAGCTTCCCTTGCACGCCGGGCAACGCCGGGCCCGCCTGCTAGACCCTCCAGGCATCCGAACCTGTCGTGGTAGGAATAGGCAAGGAGTTCAGGTCGGGGGACCATGTAGCCCACCTCGCCAGCAGCACCTTCTTGCCCCCGATAGAGTTCACCGTTCAGAATCAGTCCGCCACCGATCCCAGTCCCGATGAAAATACTCACCAGATTTCGGATGCCACGACCAACGCCAAACTGGCTCTCGCCTAAGGTGGCCAGGTTGACGTCGTTCTCGATAAAGGTAGGGATTCCAAAGCGGTCTTCTATCAGGCGCTTGAGGGGTTCGTCGCGCCAGCCTAGCGCCGGTGCCCATACCACGATGCCATCGCGGCCCAGTACTATGGAAGGTACACCTACCCCAATGCCCCGAATCTTGTCTCGTGGGACAGGCGCTGCTTCAATGAGCTCTTCAACGAAATCCAACAGAGAGGGCAGGCTTTTGGACCGGTCTCCGTCGGATATGGAGGGGACTGTCCCGCGATAGAGAATGGCGCCCTGCAGGTCGGCGACACAGCCGGTAGTTTTCTCTCCGCCGATATCCACCCCGATCACCAAGCGGGCCAGGAAATTGAAACGCAGCAAGGTGGGACGGCGACCTATACCGGAGACGGGCTCGGCTGTCTCATCTTTTTCGCACAACAAATCTTCCTCAATGAGTTCGCTTACGATGCGGGTAACAGTGGAGGGGCTGATATTCAGAAGCCTGGCAATGTCTGACCTGGAAAGCGGACCACGCTCGCGCAGGAGGCCCAAGATCGTCGAGCGATTCAGTTGCTTCATCAAGTAAGGATTCCCGACGTGGCTCATAAACCCTGCTCGCTTCCTGTGAGACAAAGGGAGGGTCAATCAATAGAAGGGACAACAAAGGACGAGAGGTTTATTTCTTTCAGAAAGAAATAAGACGAGCATATTGTAATCTAAGGATTCGATTTTGTCAAGCTTTTCCCGCCTGGGCTAAACTGTATTTGACAGCCAGGAGAAAGAAGGGTATAATTATCTCATGTTTTGCAACATAGTCTCATAATGAGAGACATACTAATACTACAACCGTACTTCCGTTGAAATGTCATTCTGAGCGACCGAAGGAAGCGAAGAATCTCGTCCCTGGCCGGTAATTCGCCGCTGTAAAACGAGATTGCTTCGTCGCTTCGCTCCTCGCAATGACAAGTGCGGTTGTAGTACTAACCCCCTTCTGCGATACCTGTTAAGAAAACTGGGGTCGGAAAGGTGATGAGGTGGCAAGGCAGTTTAGCTCTACCGTGCAATCCGTGGAACGGGCTATCGCCATCCTGAAATCATTCAGCCAGGAGAAACCTGAGCGAGGTGTCAACGAGTTAAGCCGGGAACTGGGACTGCACAAGAGTACAGTCTCTCGGTTAATGATAACGCTGGAGCGCGGTGGGCTGCTCTCCCGCAATCTAGAAACCGAGCGCTACCGACTGGGCGTTGACCTGATCGGCATGGCCGCGCAAGTGGTCAGCTACATGGACGTTCGGCAGGTAGCGCGTCCCTTTTTACGGCAACTGGCGGAGACTTGCCAGGAAACAGTGAACCTGTCGGTGCTGGATGCGGGGCAGATTGTCAACTTGGAGCAGTTTGTTCCTCCAGCGTACCAGGTCAGGAACATCGGCTGGGTAGGACGGCGCATGTGTCCTCATTGCACAGCCGCCGGTAAGGTATTGTTAGCTTATCTTGCCCAGGGTGAACTCGACCGGATCTTGCTGGCTGGGCTGGAGAGGTTCACACCCCATACGATCACCGACCCCCACGGGCTACAACAGGAACTGATGCAAGTCCGAAAACAAGGCTATGCGGTATCGCAGGAAGAATTGGAGGAAGGGTTGAACGTGGTTGCGGCGCCCATCTATGACCACACTGGGCAGGTGACAGCGTCTGTCAGTGTGGCGGGTCCGGCCTATCGCGTTACTCCAGAGCTATTTCCCGAATTGGCAGCCCGGTTGATGGATGCAACGGCCAAGATTTCCGAACGATTAGGGTACGGAAAGGGATAAATATTCGTATCTTGCATTACAACGAGTCTGGTTGAGGAGAGATTTGATGGAAACGATTCTAAGGAGCGCACGCAGAACGGTGATTATCAGCCCCGAAAAGCCGACGGTGCTTATCGGCGAGCGGATCAACCCCACCGGTAAGAAGCGTCTGGCTGCCGCCCTCGGCCAGGGCAACCTGGACATCGTTCGCACGGAGGCCGAAGCCCAGGTGGAGGACGGCGCCGACGTGCTGGACGTCAACGTGGGGGCCACCGGGGTGGACGAAGTGGATTTGCTACCCAAGGTCGTGCGTCTAGTGATGGAAACGGTCAAAGTGCCAGTGTGCATAGACAGCGCCAACGCCGAGGCGCTCCGGGCCGCGCTGGCCATGCACAAAGAGTTGGCACCAGAGGGCAAGCCCCTCGTCAACTCGGTCAACGGCGAAGAAGTCAGCCTGGAGCGGGTGCTGCCTCTGGTGGCCGAGTACAAGACGGCCGTCATCGGTTTGGCGATGGATGAGGACGGTATCCCGCCCACACCGGAAAAGCGCCTGGCAGTGGCCCACAAAATCGTCGAGCGCGCCGAGGCGCTGGGCATCCCGCGTGAGGACGTGGTCCTTGACTGTCTGGCGCTGACGGTGGGTGCCGACGATTCGCAGGCCGGCCAGGTCACCCTGGAGACGATCCGGATGGTACGCGAGGAAGTGGGGGTCAACATGACACTGGGTGCCAGCAACGTCTCTTTCGGTCTACCGGAGCGGGAGGTGGTCAATTGGGCTTTCCTGGCTATGGCTATCCAGAATGGCGTGAACTGCCCCATCGTGGACGCGGCCAAAGTACGCCAGTCTATCCTGGCTGCCGACCTTCTTCTGGGACGTGACGAGTACGCTATGCGCTATATCAAAGCCTATAAAAAGCGGCGCAAGAAAAGTGGCGCTGTTGCGCCATAGGCCGCTAAAAAAGGCCAATAGTTGCTGGCGACGACATCAGCGGAGCGGCACTGTTGCGCCACAGGTAGCGAAACTTGCACCACATTGCGGTACAGGTTTCGCGAGGAGGATGAGGCATGACGGTTGCCTTGGGCATTGATACAGGGGGCACGTATACCGATGCCGTGTTGGTAGACCATGCCAGTGGTAAAGTGCTGGCCGGAGCCAAGGCCTTGACCACCCGTCATGACCTGTCGGTTGGGATTGGGCAAGCTGTGGCAGCGGTCTTTGATGGACAGGCCGTGTCTCCCACTGAGGTGGGCCTGGTGGCTCTTTCGACCACGCTGGCCACCAACGCCATCGTCGAGGGACAGGGCAGCCCGGTTTGCCTGCTGCTCATCGGCTACGACCAGGCGTTGATCCGACAATACGGTTTCGAGCGCGACCTGGTGACACGAGACGTGGTCTACCTGCGCGGCGGCCACGATGGGATGGGCAACGAAGTTGAGCCACTGGATGAGGCGGCAGCGCGGGAAGCCATCCTGGCCTGGCGAGATCAGGTAGAAGCCTTTGCCGTATCAGGTTATTTCGGCGTGCGCAACCCGGCTCACGAACTGCGGGTGCGGGCCTTGGTGGAAGAACTGACTGCCCTGCCGGTCACCTGCGGCCACGAGCTGACCACACGCCTCAACGCCGTGCGCCGGGCGACGACGACGGCCCTCAATGCCCGGCTCATCCCGCTGTTGCAGGAGCTCATTGCCACCGTTCGCTGCGCCTTGGACGAGCAGGGCATCGTGGGCCCGTTGATGGTCGTCAAGGGAGACGGCTCGCTGGTGCGGGCCGAGTGGGCCATGCAACGGCCTATCGAGACGATCCTGTCGGGGCCGGCGGCTAGCGTCGTCGGTGCCTGGCACCTGGCGGGCCGTCGCGACGTGTGGGTAGTCGACGTGGGCGGCACGACGACCGACATCGCCGCGCTGAACGACGGTTGCCCACGGCTGAACCCCGAAGGCGCCCAGGTCGGCGAGTGGCGGACCATGGTCGAAGCAGTAGATGTTCACACCGTTGGACTGGGCGGCGACAGCCAGGTGTCTCTGAACAGCGAAGGCCGATTGGTCATCGGTCCCCGGCGCGTGGTGCCGTTGTGCCTGCTGGCGAGCGAGCATCCTGGGATGGTTGACGAACTACGGCGGCAGGTGGGGACACGCCAGCGAGAGAGTCTGGCCGGGCAATTCGTGCTGACGCAGCGCCGGGCAACCCACGCGCTCTCGGACAGGGATCGGGACTTGATGAGGCACCTGGCCGCAGGTCCCCAGTCGTTGAGCTTTCTGGTCAAGAAGCTGCACTACGGCGCACTGATCATGCGGCAGATTGAGAACCTGGAAGCGCGGGGGCTGGTCCTGCGGGCTGGCTTTACGCCCACCGATGCTCTGCACGTCTTGGAACGCTTTGAGCGTTGGGATGCCGAAGCATCACGGCTTGGCGCTGAGCTCCTGGCTGTGCAGATGGATCTCTCGCCCGAGGCATTTTGTGAGCGAGTGGTCGCTGACGTGTCGAACCGGGTGACGACGGAACTGATCAGCAAGGTGCTGAGTGATGAGGTGGTCCTGCCAGACTGGGAGCGAGAGCCTTCGGCGGCCGCGTTACTGGCTCGGGCGCTGGGGAATGCCTCGGGTTCTGATCTGGATTGCCAGTTGAGGCTGCGCCAGCCGGTGGTCGCCGTCGGCGCGCCGGTGGAGGCCTATTTGCCCCGTGTGGCCAGGCAACTGCGCACCGAGTTGACCATCCCTGGTCACGCCGAAGTGGCGAACGCCGTGGGCGCTGTGGCTGGCGGTGTGGTGCAGCAACTGCGGGTGATGATCCGCCCGTTGAACGCCGACCAATGCTTCCGCTTATATCTGCCTGATGGGGTGCGTGACTTTGCCACGGTCGAGGAAGGCGTGGCTCATGCTCACCAAGTCGTACCGACCCGATTGAAGGTGCTGGCCCGGCAAGCAGGCGCTGAGCAAATCGAGGTACAGACGACCCGCGTGGACCGGAATGTGCCAGTCGCGGCAGGATGGGAGCAACACATTTACCTAGGAACGGAACTGACGTTCACTGCTATGGGGCGGCCCAGCCCTGCAAGGAGTGCTTAAGGATTTCCAATTTGGTTATGTCGGCTGCAAATCCAGATAAAAACATCTGGAACCATCAGAAAACACGATAGGAGGTTGTAGAAAATGACAGGCATTTTTCAGAAAATCGCGTCAAACCTGTACGAGGGCGAGGACGAAGTAGTCGCCGAGTTGGTCCAGCAGGCACTGGACCAGGGCATGGAGCCCCACGAGATCCTGCACGGCGGTCTGATCGCTGGCATGGACGAAGTGGGCAAGGACTTTAAAGCGGATGTTCTTTATATGCCGGAGGTGCTCATTGCAGCCCGGGCCATGCACGCCGGCATGGATGTCCTGCGACCGCTGCTGGCCGAGAGCGATGTAGCCGGCGTAGGCAAGTACCTTATTGGCACGGTGCAAGGCGATCTGCACGACATTGGCAAGAACCTGGTCAGGATGATGCTGGAGGGTGCCGGCTTTGAGACCATTGACGTGGGCAAGGACGTGCACCCGGAGACTTTTGTGGCTGCCGTACGCGAGCACCAGCCCAACATTTTGGGGCTGAGTGCCCTGCTGACCACGACGATGCCGGCGATGAAGACCACCATCGAAGCCTTGGAGGAGGCCGGACTGCGCG
>SOHZ01000260.1 GCA_004377365.1 Anaerolineales bacterium
CGCTGAGAGGGTCAGCAAAACTACTAATAGAACTGTTCTGAATACGGTTTTCATTTTAAAAATCCTCCTTAGCTATCTTTTTCTGCGCTGGGCAAGGTAAAGTAAAACACACTCCCTTGCCCGATTTTGCTCTCTACACCAACCTGTCCCCCCAATTTGTCCATAATCCGCCGCACGATGGACAACCCCAGGCCGTGACCTTTTGCCCGAACTTTATCGAGACGAGTGAATTCGGCAAAGAGGGTAGCCTGGGCTTCCAGGGTGAGACCCGGCCCATTGTCCCGAGCCCAAAAGCGAATCATGCCATCAAGTTGGGGCGTGGCTCCTAATTCCAGGCGTGGAGGCTGCCCACCATATTTTAAGCCGTTGCTCAGGTAATTCGTCCACACTTCTTCTATCCACGGGGCATGGCCCAAAGAGACAGGCCACGTTTCAGGCAAGATGATTTCCCCTTGATACTCTGCTATCATCAGCCTGAGCCGTCTTTGCGCTTGCTCGACAACATCTGCCATATCCAATGGCCTCAGCTTGACATCCCTTTTACGCACACTTGCCAAAAGGAGTAACTCTTCAATGATGTTAACTGCTTTGTGCGCTGCCTGGTGAACGCTGTGCCCAATAGTTCCTAGCTCTTCTGGCTCCAGATCAGATACCTCATAAAGAAAACTACTGGCCCCTATGATAGTAGCCAACGGACTTTTTAGGTCGTGGGCTACGGTATGGGCAAAGGCGTCCAGTTCCGCTATCTATTCCTGGAGGCTCTTTTGCAGATTGCGAATGGTCAAGTGAGCGTTGATACGAGCCAGGACCTCTTCTCCCTGAAAAGGTTTGGTGATATAGTCTACCCCGCCGACCGCAAAAGCTTTGACCTTGTCTTCCGTTTCTCCCCGGGCGCTGATAAAGATAACGGGAATATCGCGGGTTTGTTCATCGGCCTTGAGGCGCTGGCAGACCTCATAGCCATCTATCTCTGGCATCACGATGTCGAGCAGAATCAGGTCGGGTGCGGCCTCCTGGATGGCTTTTAAGGCTAACTGCCCGTTAATGGCCGGGCGCACCTGGTAGCCTTGTGCGGTCAGCATTGAGGTCAAGACTTTTAGGTTTGCGGGCGTATCATCAACAATTAGGATGTTGCCTTTGTTGGGCTTGGTTTTCATTATTCGTAACCGCTCAGGGTATAGTGGCTCAAGGACCCTACCCAATGACCACAGCATCGCCTGGGGAGCAAAGATGGAGCTTGCCTACCCCAATTAGCTGCGTCACAGGCTTCAGTGAGGTAGTCAACCACGTTGCGGTGCTGTTGCCTGTGGCGCAATAGTGCCGCCTGTGCCGCAATAGTGGCGCTTCAACGTGGCGACGAACGTCATAATGCGCTCAACAAAACGACTTGCGTTATTTACATATCTTAGCACACTTTTGTTAGAACAGGGTTAGAGAAAAGTTAGAATTTTCTTAAATTCGCTGGGAGACCACCCCCTGAACGGTTACTAATATAGAACCGTGACGTGTGCCGTTATAATCATTCAAGTACTTTTATCTGTCTTGAGATAGCGGTCGAAGAAGCCCAGGATTTTCTCGAACATGTCGGCCGTCTCGGGGGTGGGGTCCTCGACCCCTGGGTAGTGCGCGGTCCCTGAGTAGAGGTGCAGCTCACAGGGCTTGCCCAGGGCCTCCAACTGGTCGGCCAGACGGATGGACTGATCGGCCAGCACTGTGATGTCCTGGACGCCATGGATAAGGCAGAGAGGCGGCAGGTCGGCGGCGTAGAAGACGGCCGAGTTAGGCAAATAGTTCTCCGGGTGACGGTGGGGCCGTCCCAGGCTCATGAGGATTTGGTCAAAGGGTGGCTGGAGTTGATAGCCCTCCTGGTAGTAGGTGTCGTGGAGCGATAAGAAAACGTCGCTCACGCCTCCCACACTGACGGCGGCGGCAAAGTCATCGCTGTGGCGCAGAACGCGGAAGAGAATGAGCGAGGAGAAACTGCCCCCTAGCACACCCATGCGCGTGGGTTCAGCCTGCTCTGACAGCCGACCCTCTTTCAGGAAAGCCACGGCCTTGAGAGCGTCGCGCACGTGCCCCTCAACGTCTCTTCCTCTTTCTTCCAGTGGCCCAATGGCCATGACCACGTAACCCTGGGCGACAAAGGGGATAGAAGCTCCCTCCCAGTTGATGGCCGGGCCAGGGTAGAGCATGACCAGAGTGGGAAAGGGACCTTGCATCTCAACGGGCTCATATACCAGGCAGCCGGTGATAATGTAGCCATCGTTCTCGAAAGAGAACTCTCGCCGAGTGGCGTAGGCGCTCTCTGGGAAGGAGGTCCAGGCCCGCTCCGGTTCCCCGATTTGCAGGGAGTCATCCGTGGCGATGGATAAAGCGGGAGCACGGGGCATGGCGAAATCCACCCCTGGACGGTGCCGGCCCGACTTTATCTTGACCGGCTTTGATGTCCTCTCATCGTAGCCCCAGCGGGCAGCTATGGGAACGTATGTACCCTCGGGTACCTCGTCTATGCGGTAGTGCCCCTGAATGTCCGTACTGGCCGCGTAGGTCACGCCTCGTCCGGTGGCCACCAGGACCGTGGCTCCCGGCAACGGCTGGCCCTCCGTATCCTGCACCGTGCCCTCAAAGCTCCCCACTCTGCTAGGATCGGGCTCCCGGTAGCCGAACCAGTCTTCCCATTGGGTGATGACCTTGTACTCGGCGACGTTGTACAGAGCTTGTACCTGAGGGAACCGCAGGGCTAAGTACAAGCCCAGGAAAATCGCTCCCAGCAAGCTGGCAGCGACCAGCCACCTTTTAGCTCTTGATTGTTTTCGTGTTGGAGCTTTACTTTCCACGTTCCCTCACTTTTAACTGGACATTCGGCGCAGAACAAGTTCTGCCTGTGGCGCAATAGTGCTGCTACTCCGCCAGCGGGCCAAGTTCTGGGCCAGGCTGCGAAAACGCCAGCAGGCCGCCGAAGGCGGGCCACCACATGTTTAATCCCTTCAAATCTCCTTGAACACTTTGGCCAACGACTCTCCATAGACCGACAGCTCCCACTCGCAAACATAGCCGAAGGGGGTCAGCCAGACGTTGTAGCCCGTCCGCCGCAAACGCCCGGCCACTTCTTCCAAAAAGTCGTGGGCGAACTCTGGCGGGGCTTTGCTGCCCGCCAGGTGGGTGAAAGAGTGAAGGACGACATTTTTCAGACCTCTTTTGTTGGCCAGCCACTTGATGTTCTTGAGGGCCTTGGTCAGGACTTTGCTTGGCCGCTGCTCGTCTTCCGCCTCGGCGTGGACAAAGATGACCGCCGCCTCGGGCACCTCCTCTTCCCCACTGGCCTCCTCGGCCTGCTCCAAGGTTTTGGAAAAAGGCCGGTACCAGAAACGCCTGGCCTGAAACATGAGAAGCTTCATATCACCACCCTCAGCCCACTACTTCCCTGAAGACCCTCATAAAGTTCCCTCCTAGAATCTTCTTCACTTGCTCCTGGCTATAGCCCCGCTCCACCAGCCCCGCCGTCAGTCTGGGCAGGTGGGTGACGTCCTTCATGCCTCGCACCTTTGCTCCGAAGAAACCGTCAAAGTCAGAGCCCAACCCAACGTGGTCAACGCCCATCGTCTTGACCATGTAATCAATCTGGTCCAATACTCCCTTCAGAGTGGCCTGGTTCCCGTCTTCGGTGACGAAATTGGGCACAAAGGTGACCCCTACCACTCCTCCTTTGGAGGCGATGCCTTCCAGTTGCTCGTCGGTCAGGTTGCGGCGGTGGGGGCACAGGGCATAAGCATTGGAGTGTGAAGCGATGACTGGGGCTTCGCTGACGTGGAGTACGTCGCGGACACCGGTGGGAGAGAGGTGAGAGATGTCCACCATGATACCCAGGCGGTGCATCTCCCGCACCAATTGCAGCCCAAAGTTGGTCAGGCCGCTGCTAGAGCGCGTCTCGTCCACCCCGTCGGCGGCCGCATTACGCAGGTTCCAGGTCAGGCCAATGTTCCTTACTCCCAGCTTGTAGAAGGCTCTGAGGACTCCCAGGTCACTCTCCAGGGCTTCGGCTCCTTCCAGGCTCAGGATACCTGCTACTTTGCCTTCCGTCTTGGCCCTTTCGACATCGCTGGCCGTGGTAGCCAGGGTCAGTTGGTCGGCGTTCTCTTCCAGTTCCTGATAGAAGGCGTCCAACAGGCGCAGGGCCTGCCTGGCACCCCCTCTAGGAAAGTAGTTGGGGCTGACGAAAAGGGCGAAAATCTGGGCTGTGACGCCGCCCTCGCGCAGGCGAGGCAGGTCTAGGTGCCCCTCCTCCGAACGCTCACCCAACCGTCGCTTGCCAGCCAGCACCTCTTGCAACGTATCACAATGGGCGTCAAAAACTATGCTTTCCCTATGCAACCGTCCTGGGTCCAAATGGCCATCCTTTCTATTCAATTCAATCCTCGATAGCCAACCTGAGCTTCTCTTCATCCACGGAGATTTTCGGACGCTGTAGATTGATCAGAGGGACTTTTAGGTTGAGAAGCTCGATCTTCTCGTTGATCTGGGCCACCTGGTCAGCAAAGGTCTCCAGAGCTTGCTTCCAGGCGTATTGTACTCTGGTTCTCTCTTCCTTGGCCCGGCGGCTTTCCTGATGCTCCAACTGGGCCATGGATCGCTCATACCAGCGTTTGCTCTGGAGCCACTGCTTCCGGCAGGCTTTGAGTTCAGCCCGGATCTCTTTGTCCAACTCGATCCAATCCAGGGTAAAGTCGTTATCCTGGAGCATCTTGTAGGCCACACGCCAATCGGGGTCAGCAAAGGGGTTTTCCGTCAGGCCTAAAGGCTTCCCCTTGCCCGGCAGGTCATCGAATTCGCCCCGCTCCTGGGCTTCTACAATCTGACGCTCTACTAGCTCACTCCAGTTCACTGAGCTCTTCACCTTTTTGACAGAGTACGACGGACAGGGTAGAATGAGCCCACCATCTCACATGGAGGTCTATCGTGACACGAATCATCCTGGTCCGTCATGGTCAGACGGCGTGGAACGTCGGCGCTCCCTCCGCTGAGGGCGAGCGTTTTCGCGGCCGCGTTGACCTGCCGCTGGACGAGAGGGGGCGCGCTCAGGCCCTGGCCCTGGCCAAGCGGCTGGCCGACGAACCCATCGCCGCCATCTATGCCAGTCCCTTGCAGCGCGCCATAGAGACCGCAGAGCCAACGGCCCGGCAGCTTGGCCTGACCGTCCAACCTTTGGAAGGCATCATTGACATCAACTACGGCGACTGGCAAGAGCACCCTCACTCCGAAGTGGCCCGGCTCTATCCCAGTCTGTACCGTCAGTGGCTGCAAGAACCCCATCTGGTCCGGCCCCCTGGGGGCGAGGGCCTGGAAGAAGTGCGCGGTCGGGCGATGGCTGCCCTCTACCAGGTCACGGGCTGCCACCAGGATCAGACTATTCTCGTAGCAGCTCATCAAGTGGTCAATAAGGTTCTGGTCTGCGCCATGTTGGGGCTGGATAACTCTCACTTCTGGCGCATCAGGCAGGACAATGGCTGTCTCAATATCTTTGACTATCAGGAAGGCGTCTTCACTGCTCTTCTCATCAACGACACCTGCCACCTCGGTTGAGGAACTTGGTCCGCTAGTGGAGTAGCAGAACGGCTCGACTGAGCTCGCCGAAGTCTTGTTCTGCGCCAGCCGAGCGCGAAACCAGTCCTGTCCTGAGCACAGTCGAAGGGTTCGCTACTCCAGAAGAAAATTCCCGTAACGTGGACCTAATCACCAAGGGCGTAGACGGCGATGATTTTCCCATTCCTATCCACCAGGGTTGCTTTGTCTCCTGCTTCCCAGATAGCTTTGTTCAGCTTCCAGTAGAGGTCGGTAGCTGTGTTCTCGCCACTACTGGTGTGGACCCTCACGCTGGCGTAGTTGCTCCATAGAAGGATGCCAGGGAAAGTGTAGGCATTGTCGTGACGATCGCTCAAAGTCCAGCCTTCCAGATTGACTGGCTGTCCCTGGTTGGTGATGATGACTATCTCCTCAGCGATGTTGCCAGAGCCCACTATCTCGGTGATTTCCACGTCCACCGGCTTGGTGAAGACCGTTGGGGTGGGCTCCTTCGTCGGGCTCAGGGCAGGCCCTTCGGCTTCGCTCAGGGCAGGCGTCTCGGGTGACGGCAGAGGCGTCCCGCTGGGTGTCGGTTGCGTAGCAAGAGGCGTATCTGTGGATAAAGGCGTTGGCGGCTCGAAGGGGATAGGGGTCTCGGTTGGAGTAGGGACGGGAGTGAAAGCAGGCGTTTCGGGCAGGCCCCCGATGGGGATGATCAACTCCTGGCCCACAAACAGCAGGTCTGCATCGGTGAGGCCGTTGGCCCGTATGATGTCTTCCACAGAAACGTCGAACTGGAAAGCGATGCCAGAGAGGCTATCGCCCGCCTGGACGATGTAGGTGGTCGTGGTCGGCTTTGGGCTAGGGGTGACGGCGGCCGCGTGGGGTGGCAAAGCCGTACTATCAGCCTGGGCGGGCGCACCAGGGCCTACTGGCACCTCCACAACCTCTAATGAAAGGAGGAAGACGTAGACCATGATGAGCGAGATGGACAGGCTGATGACGAGGGAGATAGCGGCGTTCACAACGATGATGAAAATGGTCTGTCTTTTGGTCATGACTGTCCCCCTTTTGGCTTCACCGTGGGCAAAGCGCTCCCACGAGATTCTCTATGTTGCTTCTCTTACCGCTGTTGCACTGCTGTTGCGGTGTAGATGGTACAGACGGTACAGGTCCTTCTCGCTCACATTATACCAACTTTCCCGACCTTTGGCAATGCGGCACATTGCGCCACAGGAGGCCGGGGCTACAAAAGCCACCCGTCAGGCGGGGGTGTGGGGGTGGCCCCCATGCTCTCTGTCCCCACATCGGCACAATAGGCCAGAGCTACGAAAGCCA
>SOHZ01000589.1 GCA_004377365.1 Anaerolineales bacterium
CGTAGTTTACCACATATTTCAAGGGATGACAACTTGGCCTTGAGCCTGTTCTTCACTTCCAGTCCTTCCCTAAGCATCGTCAACTCTGCCTTCCGGTTGATGAAGGTGGTGTTGTACATGTCACAGGTCGAATTTTCTATTGACAGGTAGCTGGAAGTGTGCTATAATATAATCAGGAAGTGAAACTATAGTTTCGTATCGTGAAACCAATGACTAGCCAATCCTCTCAGCGCGACTACTCAATCCAGGCCCTACAGCGAGGTATGAAGGTACTGGATGCTCTACTCGATGCCCGTGCCCCGCTCAGCCTGGAACAAATCTGTGCTCACACCGAGCTGCCCAAGTCAACGGCTTTTCGAATCATCGTCAATTTACTCCAGGGCCAATATCTGGTCGAGACAGGGGAAGGCTACTGGCTGGGGTTGAAGATGCTGCGTTTTGGCGCCTTGATCGAAGAGAAATTAGACCTGATGCAGCAAGCACGCCCCTTTCTCATACAGTTGCGCGATCAAGTCAATGAAACCATCCACTTGGCTGTACTTGACGGCGACCTGCGGGTGATCTATGTGGAAAAGCTTTCTACACAACACGCCATCGGGCTGATGATGTCGCGGATCGGAATTACCGCTCCGATGCACTGCACCGCTTTGGGTAAAGCGATGGCGGCATTCCGGTCTGAGGACGAGATCCGTCATTGGATTCGCACGCATGGATTGAAACCCGTTACTGGCGCCACAATTGTTGATGAAGACGCTTTCCTACAGGAACTGCGTGAAATCCGCTCTCGGGGTTACGCTGTAGACAATGGCGAATTCGAGCTCAGTGTCCGATGTGTTGCTGCGCCAATCCGAGATAGAACGGGCACAGTTGTCGCCGCCGTCAGCATTTCCGGCCCAGACACCCGCATGCCTATGCCCCTGGTTGGCAGTTCTGTGGCCATGCAGGTTGTCGAAACTGGGTCGCATATCTCCCAGGCTCTCGGTTACTTGGACGAACCCGCCATTCTTTAATCTTTCCGCCCTATTATTACATGATCGCTTGTATGAGCGAGAAGCGGGGCTTCGAGTTGGCCCCTTTTGTCAGAGACGTAGCCCTAGAAGTGTCCGTGAGAATGGGGGTATCCTCGCTAAAGAACGATCCAATGTCAGTCAGCTCTGCTGATGCGGAGCAATCTGTAACTAAATGGAGGAGAAGACATGAAGATGTTGTTTGACAGCCAGTGGGTAGAAGCCTCCGACGGCAATTGGCAGGAGATTCGCAACCCGGGCACTGGCGACGTTATTGACAAAGTCCCGGTGGCCACCTTGCAAGATGCCGAGACAGCGTTGCAGGCGGCTCAACGGGGCAAGGAGGCCATGGGCAGGTTGCCGGCTCACAAGCGTTCGGCGATCTTGTTCCGCATCGCCGAGGCTATGGAGGCCGACAAAGCTGCTCTAAGTGAGTTATTGGCCCGGGAGAATGGCAAGCCGATCCAGCAAACCCGGGAAGAGGTGGCGGCTGCGATACGCATCTATCGCGGGTTCGCCGAAGAGGCCAAGCGCATCCTCGGCCGGGTGGTACCTATGGACGCGGTGCCCGGCCAGGAACGACATTTTGCAGTCACCATCCGCCAACCCCTGGGGGTGGTGGCGGCAATCGTGCCGTTCAACTACCCTGTGGAGCTCTGTGCCCACAAAGATGGCGCGGCATTGGCAGCGGGCAATGCCGTGATCGTGAAGCCCCCCAGCGATTGCCCTCTGACTTTGCTCAAGATCGCTGCTTTGATGGAGGAAGCCGGGCTGCCCAAGGCAGCGCACCAGGTGATCACCGGGCCTGGGGAATTGATCGGAGAGTTCCTGGCCCGGAGCCCGGGCATCCAGATGGTCACCTTGACCGGCAGCACGGAAGTGGGCATCAAGATTTCGCAACTGGCCGCCCAACATCTCAAGAAGGTCCACCTAGAGTTGGGCGGTAACGATGCCACGATCGTCTGCGCTGATGCCGATGTGGAGAAAGCAGCCGAAGCGATCGTCCTGGGCCGCCTGGCCCGGGGGAACGGCCAGATTTGTTGTGCGGTCAAGCGTATATTCGTAGATGCTCAGGTCTACGACCGTTTCGCTGAACTCCTGACGGAGAAGGCTAAGGCCCTTAAAGTGGGCGACCAACTGGCGGAGGACACCGATGTGGGGCCGCTAATCAATGAGGAGGCTGCCAGGAAGGTGGAGGCAGCTATCAACGATGCTATCAAAGCGGGGGCAACGTTGACGGCCGGAGGGCACCGGCGCAACGCCTTCATCGAGCCTACGGTCTTGACTGACGTCCCTCCCCAGGTTGAGCTATTTCGCCAGGAAACCTTTGGGCCAGTCGCGCCCCTGGTGGCCTTTCAGAATGTAGAGGAAGCGATTAAGATGGCCAACGACACCCCTTACGGCCTGCAAGCGGCGGTATTCACCCAGGACATCTCTCGCGCCTTCGATATCGCTTACCGTCTGGAGGTAGGAGGGGTGATTATCAATTGGTCATCCGCGATACGGGTGGAAAGCCTGCCATTTGGTGGGATCAAGATGAGCGGCCACGGGCGCGAAGGGCTGCTCGACACCCTCGACGAGATGACCGAGCAGAAGATCATCCTGGTGCACGACGCTCTATCGGTATTCGCTCAGGGGTAGGCTAATGGGAAACCTGGATTCCCTGCAGATGCAGGGAATTAGCAAGAGCTACGATGGGACGCAGGCCCTGCGTGAGGTGGATTTCTCCGCCGCTATTGGCGAAGTGCACGCCATCGTCGGGGAAAACGGAGCTGGGAAGACCACTCTGGTGAAGATTCTTGCCGGGGCCTTAGAGCGGGACGCAGGGGGAATCCTGCTAGACAGCGAGCCGGTGGAACTGGGCACGCCGCTTCGCGCTCGTCGCCTGGGGATCCGCGCCGTGCACCAGGAGTTCAGCCTGGTTCCGCACCTGACCGTCACCGAGAACATCCTGATGGGCCAGATGCCTACTGGCAGACTGAAGTGGTGGGTTGATTGGCCCACGGCTCATCACCGGGCGGAGGAGATCCTGCAGGAGATTGGCTTTACCGGCATCAACGTGCGGACGCCCGTCTCACGTCTAAGCGTCTCCCATCAGCAAATGGTGGAGATCGCCAAGGCCGTGGCAGAAAGGCCACGCATCCTGATCCTGGATGAGCCTTCGGCGGTGCTCTCCCAGGAGGAGTTGAAGCGCCTCTTTGCCCTGATTCAGATACTCAAGAAGGAGTCCACGCTGATTCTGTACATCTCCCATCGGCTGGACGAAGTCTTTGAAGTGGCCGATAGAATCACCGTGCTCAAAGATGGGGAGTTGGTAGGTACGGTGCACTCCCAAGAAACGGATCAGGGTCAGTTGATCAAGATGATGGTGGGGCGAACTCTGGGCGAAATCTATCCGCGCCGACACACACAGCCGGGCAAAGAGATTCTGACGGTGAAGGGTTTAAGTCGAGAGGACTCCTTCGCAGATGTCTCCTTCTCCCTTGCCCGCGGTGAGATACTCGGCCTGTTCGGGCTCGTGGGCAGCGGCCGCACCCAGATGGCAAGATGCATCTTCGGCGCCGAACCACCTACCTCCGGAGAAATCCGTTTGGAAGGGAAGGTGTTCAGGTCGAAATCGCCGCGTGATGCCGTGAAGACGGGCATTGCGCTTCTGACCGAGGATCGGAAGCGGGACGGTCTGGTGATGAGTTGCTCGATTCGCGACAATGTGAGCCTGGCCACTATGCAGCAGGTGAGCCGCTGGGGATTCCTGGACCGCCGACAGCAGGACGCTCAGGTGCAGTCCGAGGTGCAGGAACTGGATATCCGCCCTGCCCAGATCGGGCGGTTGGTTCGGACGCTCAGCGGGGGAAATCAGCAAAAGGTGGTCTTGGCCAAGTGGCTCCTCTCCCAGGCCAAAGTGCTGATACTGGATGAGCCGACGCGGGGGGTGGACGTGGCCACAAAGATCGAAATCTATCACATCATAGGTGACCTGGCTGAAAGAGGGGTCGGGATTGTCTTCATTTCCTCAGAACTGCCGGAGATCCTGGGCATGAGCGACAGGGCTTTGGTGATGCGGGAAGGCCGCTTGGTCGGAGAGTTCACAAGGGCACAGGCTAGCGAGGAAAGCCTGCTGGCCTCTGCTGCCGGGGTGATCCAATGATGGGAGATTCGATGCAAATGCCATCCAACTCTTCTGACGGGCAAGAGAGCCGAGCGCGCGCCTCCTTGTCTGCTCAGGTCGGCAGGTGGCTTGGAGGAAAGTCGCGTCGCCGTTGGGCGGACTATGGCTTCATGGCAGCTTTTGTCATCCTGATGCTGATCGCCGCCTCAACCTCGGATGTGTTCTTCACTGAGCGGAATATCCGCAATCTCTTCCGCCAGATCGTGACCAATGGCCTGCTCAGCCTTGGGATGCTGGTCGTGGTCCTGACCGCTGGCATCGATCTTTCAGTGGGGTCAATTGTAGCCCTGAGCGGGATTCTGGCTGCCGGACTGACGGACCAGATTGGTCTTGCCCTGGCTGTCCTAGTCGCCTTGGCCATCGGGGTGCTGGTCGGCGCGGTGAACGGCTTCTTGGTTGCCCGCTTCAAGCTGGCGCCATTCATCGTTACGTTGGCTACCCTGAGCGCGGTCCGGGGAGCGATCTATGTCTACTCGGAAACCCCCCAAACTCCCTCCAACCCCGCCTTCCGCGCGCTCTTGGGCGGCGGTTTCATCGGTCCGGTGCCGGTGGCGGCGATCATTATGGTGGCCTGTTTTCCCTTGGTCTGGCTGTTTCTTAACCGGACGACTGCCGGGCGGGCCATTGTGGCTATCGGGGGTAATGAGGAAGCAGTCAGGCTGGCAGGTATCAATGTGGGCCGTCATATCTTGCTGGCATACATCATATCCGGCTTGTTCTCTGGTATGGCCGGGGTGCTCCTGGCCTCCCGTTTGGGGATCGCCCAGCCAAGTGTAGGGGCGGGCTACGAACTGGACGCTATCGCCGCAGTTGTCATTGGCGGGGGCATCCTGGGGGGCGGTGGCGGAGGCGCGATCGGTACGTTTGGTGGAGTGCTCATCCTGGGGCTGATTGACAACCTCTTGAACCTGTTCAACGTGCAATCCTATTACCAGCAGATTTTCAAGGGACTCATCATCGTGTTTGCCGTACTGGCCCGACGAAAGGAAGGATAAGACGAGCATCTATCCACTGTCCCTCTTGCTCTGAGGGGCAAGGTGAGGAAAGGAGGTGGTCGGAAGACGGAAAACTCAGGCTCATAAAGACGATGGAAACTTGGCTATAGAACCTTAGACTAAATAGGAGGTCAATAAATGAAACGCTTATTAGCTTTGAGCATTGTCTTGGCGGTGGTTCTGGTGGCTGCCGGTTGCGGTCCGGCTGCCCCCACTGCCGCCCCCGAGGCTGAAGCGCGCACCATCCGCCTCGGCATGGTCAACTTTTCTCTCTGCTGCCCCTACTTCATCGGCATGTCCCAGGCGGTGGAGGAGGAGGAGGCTTTCTATGACGGCATCGAGTTGCTCATTACCGATGCCGACGGCGACGCAGAGAAGCTGACGTCGGATGTCGAAGACGTGCTGGCTCAGAATGTGGATGGGATCATCCTCAGCGGCGCGTGGCTGGAGGCTGCTCCTGGAGCCTTGGATGCCATCAAAAAGGCCGGCGTCCCGGTGGTCATGGTGGATAGGTTGTTGAAAGGCGGCGAGTACACCAGTTGGGTAGGTCCTAACAACTACCAAATTGGAGTGCAGGATGGGCAGTACATCGTAGACAGGCTGGGCGGCGAAGGTTTCATAATAGACCTACGCGGTGGCCCGGCGGACAACAGCATCGGCCTGGACCGCACCAACGGTATGCTCTCCGTAGTGGAGCAAAGTAACATCCAGGTAGAGATGGCCCCGGATTTCGGCGGCTGGAGCTCCGACGGCGGGTTCACCCTCATGGAGGACATGCTGGCCAAGTACGACAAGATTGACGCCGTCTTCTGCGAGAACGACTCCATGTGCCTGGGGGCACAGAAGGCTATCGAGGATGCGGGCCGCAGCGACGAGATGTTCCTGTGTGGCGTAGATGGCGAGAAAGCGGCCTTGGAGAACATTATGACGGAGGGCTCCAACTACGCATGCACCGGCCTGAACAACTCTGACCAGATCGGACGGGCCGCATTCCACCGGATGATGGCGGTCCTGGCCGGACTGGAAGCGCCCCAGGACACGGTTCTGCCCTCCCCGCTCATCACCATCGACAACGTCTATCAGCACTACAACCCGGACAGCGTTTTCTAGGTCTGGGCCGCCAGCAGCCTGCTAGTGGATGATGGACACTCGCTAGCCGCTGGCAAGTAGGTGGGCCCCAGGGGTTTAGTGGCACGCAAAGCGTCTAGCTTCAGGGGCCCACCAGGTTCCCAGTTTGGCCAGACCTCATCGGTATGGCGAGAGGCTCAAAACCTCTGAAAAGCAAGGGCGAAAGGACGCTCTGCGGCGTCGTATCGGTTAGCCGAACCAGGAGAATGAATGATGGAATACCGCTTCATGGGAAGAACCGGGCTGAGGGTTTCGGAACTTTGTCTGGGGACGCAGACCTTCGGCTGGGGTGCCGACGAAGCCACGGCGCATACTTTGGCTGACCGTTTTGTCGAAGCCGGGGGCAACTTTTTCGACACCTCCAACATCTACAATGAAGGCCAGTCGGAGACTATGCTAGGCAACTGGCTCAAGAGCCGCAGCAACCGCTCTCAGCTCATTATTGCTACCAAGGTCTTCTTCCCAACCGGAGAAGGCCCCAACGACACTGGTTTGTCGCGAAAGCACATCTTTGACCAGATCAATGCCAGCCTCCGCCGCTTGCAGACCGAATACGTAGATCTATATCAGATGCATTGCTGGGACGCCTCCAC
>SOHZ01000479.1 GCA_004377365.1 Anaerolineales bacterium
GCAGTACTTCGAGTTGGAAGAATGGCTGGACCTGATGATCTCCAGCA
Source organism: Anaerolineales bacterium (assembly GCA_004377365.1). Taxonomy (GTDB): domain Bacteria; phylum Chloroflexota; class Anaerolineae; order E26-bin7; family E26-bin7; genus E26-bin7. The sequence continues at coordinate 48 of SOHZ01000479.1, forward strand.
TCGGATTTAACCCTCGTTCACTATCCCTGCGTCAAAAGGTGATCCTGATCACACGCATCGTGCCTGTTGCGCAACCACGGGTCAACCTGGTAGAGTTGGCGCCCAAAGGTACCGGCAAGTCTTTCGTGTACGACAACCTCTCCCGCTATGCACGAGTCATTGGCGGGGGCAAGATCACACCGGCGGTGCTGTTCCATAACCTCGCTTCGCATACGCCCGGTCTGATCACACGCTACAATGTGATTGTCTTGGATGAGGTACAGAGCATTCATGGCGACAGTGCTGGCGAGCTAATCGCGGGCCTGAAGGTATACCTGGAGTCAGGGCGTTATAGCCGAGGCAGCACAATGGGAACGGCCGAGGCCAGTTTTGTCATGTTGGGCAATATCACCCTGGACGAGAACAGACAACCCATCCGTCAAGACACAGGACTGTTCCGTGAGATTCCCAACTTCTTACGGGAAACGGCATTTCTAGATCGTATCCATGGCCTGATTCCTGGATGGGAGATGGAGCGTGTTACCAAAGATACGCCATCAAAGAGTCTGGGTTTCAAGGGCGACTTCTTTTCCGAAGTTCTGCACGTGATGCGTCGCGTTGCCCAGTATGACGAGTATGCCTCCGAGAACATGGTCCTCGTCAACTGCAATGACCTACGTGATCACAAGGCCATCAGCCGTCTCGCCGCTGGTTTCCTCAAGCTGCTCTTCCCTGATATGAAGCCAACGGAAGAGCAATTCAAGGAGTTCTGCGTCAAACCGGCTGTAGAGTTGCGCCAGCGGATACGGGACGAGCTGTATAAGCTCGATCCGGAGTACGCCAAGGTGGAGATTTGGTACGAGTGAGAGGCGTTAAATGACCAGCTTGGAAAAAACAGAGTGGCTGTTGGGATTCGCAAAGCTGTAGGCAGGTATAGAAACACCTGCCCTACTTTTCAGACAGAAACTAGCGAGACTTATTATCATAACTATGCACACCCAGGCATCTGATACATACCTCTCACTTGACAAAGTCATTACCAGTCTGGGCGTGCTCCTTATCGGATCCGGCTTTGCCACTTCGGAGACGTCCGCCCTTTCCGCCCATCCGCGGTGATACTTGCTGCCCTTTCAGAGCCGTGATATAATCCCCCTACACACAAAAAGGAGCGCCTGAACCCGGACCGACCCCATCTCACAACCGACTTTCACCCGACGACCAACGTCGCGGTCAGGTCACCAAACGTTCGTCGTCTTTGGCATCCGTGCCTCTCTTGATGAGGGCGGCTGCCTGTTGTGCTTCGAGTCACAAGCCCGACAAACGACATTGAGCTGACCTGATTCATAAATACAAAGCCCCTGGAAAACTCTCCAGGGGCTTTTCTCGTTGGAACCAACACCCAGGGCCAACAATCGCACCAAGCGAAGGCCTGTCCTGGGCCGTGCCTGTCCTGAGCGAAGTCGAAGGGTCGAAGGGCTCCCTCACTCCGATCTTCCCTCCCCAGGCTCTGCTACCCAATCTTTGCCAGCAACCCCTCCAGCTCCTCGTAATCATACGGCGGCCGCTTGCGCACCGCCAGCACGGTCACCAACTCCCATTCCTCGTCAATCATATACACCGCCCGCCAGCGCTCGATCCGCAGGCGGCGTAGCTCCAGATCGCCCAGGTCCACGCTGGTCGGTGGAGTCAGTGACTGGCTCTTGGGCGGCCGGGGATCATCGGCCAGGGCTTTCACCGCTCGTCGCACCCGCTGACGCACGTGGCCTGGCAGCCGCTTGATCTCCTCTCGCGCCGATGGTTCAGTCCACACCCGCATAGCTGGCTTCCTTTTCCTGGGCCTCCAGCGCATCCAGTTCCGCCTCTACCTCCTCCCACGGCACCAGCCCCATCGCCTCCGGCGAAGCGGCTGCCTTCCGGCGGGCCGCATAGTCCAGGGCCAGGCCCAGGTCTTCCGCATCCTCCAGCCAGGCTATCAGCGCCTCCCAGGCGGCCATGTCTAGCACCGCCGCCCGGGGCTTCCCATCTCGGCCAACGATGAACTCAACCGAAGCCAAAGCTTCCGACACTGTCATGATCCATCACCTCCTGTGCCATGAGTCTCCGACACTGAGCTCAGCAGCACGCCACAGGTAATTCCTTCCTCAAAACCTGGCTGAATTGTATCACAAGTCACTCGAATTATCAAGCAAGATGGTGCTCCCTCGC
>SOHZ01000504.1 GCA_004377365.1 Anaerolineales bacterium
CAGCAAGTGAAGGAAGCCCTGGAGGAAGCCAGGACACAGAACCCGGAACTGGCTGGCTTTTACGAGCTTCACCAGAAGGTGTTCCGCTTGCAGCACGAGGCCAAAGCTAAAATTGCGGCCACGCTGGAGATGTTAGACCAGGAGGTCCTGCGGGCGCGGGTGCTCCAGGGTTTGCCCCAACTATCTTTCGCCCAGTTGCCCCTCGAAGCCGAGGACTTTAGCCGGCTGGCAACCGAGATCACCCAGGCCCTGCTGCAGTACAATCCCGAACTGGCGGTAGGGACAGACGGTTTCGAGGAGATTGACTGGCTCTCCCTGGCCGGAAAGCGGTTCGAGCGGGGCATGGCCAATGAGGGCCAGGAGGAAGCCCCAGAAGAAGCTGAAATGGGATTAGTGGAGACGGCTGTTGACCTGGCTTTGCAGCCCTATCTGGAGTGGGCTGCCGAGCAGGTGATGCCGCACATTAACCAAGAACACTGGAAGCGGGGTTACTGCCCGGTCTGTGGAGGCCAGCCTGGTTTTGCCTTGCTGGAGAGTGAGGCCGGTGCACGCTATCTCCTCTGTTCCCGATGCCGCAGCCAATGGCTCTACAAGCGGCTGGGATGCCCCTTCTGCAACAACACGGACCACACCAAGTTACTCTACTATCCCAGCGAGGACGAAGTCTATCGCCTCTACGTCTGCCAGGCCTGCAAGCATTACCTCAAGGTCATTGACCTGCGCCAGGCAACTCACAAAGTGGTCTTGGCCGCCGAGCCCCTGCTGACCGTAGCCATGGACCTGGCTGCTCAGGAGCAAGGATACAAAGCGGGCGATTGAGTTTCTGAGTCATTGATTTTCCGAAGTAGCCGCATAAGAACCATACAACCAGCGGTCAACTGTCGTGAGGCAGGGGATATAAAAGGCCGTACCACGCGCGTGGTACGGCCTTTGTTCATGGCCTTACAATCCCTATTTACAACCTGCGACATGTTGCCAACCATCAGCCCCTCTGCCCCGACCGTGCTACTCCACCAAAGGCAAGGCAAAAGTAAAGGAACTGCCCATCCCCTCCAAACTCTCCACCCAGATACGGCCACCGTGTAGCTCGATCATACCTTTGGCAATGGACAGGCCCAGGCCCATGCCCTCAAAACGGCGGGTGAGACTGGGCTCTACCTGGTAGAAGCGATCAAAGATACGCTCTTGCTCGCGAGGAGGGATGCCAATGCCTGTATCTCTGACCGAGACCCGCACCTCATTCCCCTTTGTTTCGACTTCTACTTGGATGCGCCCCCCCTCGGGGGTGAACTTGATGGCATTGGACAACAGGTTAGCCAGCACGAGATGCAGCTTCTGCCGGTCTGCTTCCACCATCGGCGGTTGAGAGGCCAGTTGGATGGTGACACTTTGTTTCTTGGCTTCTGCCAGCGAAGCGAATTCGGCCGTGATGGTAGTGGAGAGTTCATTTAACGAGAGCTGTTCTAGTTCGAGTTCGGCCTCGCCGGTCTCAATGTGGCGTAGGTTGATCATGTCATTAATCAGCGATCGCAAACGGAGGGCACTCTGGAGGACAGCGTCCACCTGCTCGCTGGCCGCCCCGGTCGTCTCCTTCTTCAGGAAAGAGGCGTACCCCAGAATGACGGTCAGCGGAGTCTGCAACTCGTGGGAGGCAATAGCGACGAACTCGCTCTTGAGCCGGTCTAGCTCACTCAACTCCTCGTAGGCCTTTTGGATCTCGGTCACCAGGCGGGCGTTCTCTATGGCTATAGCGGCGTGGGCAGCCAGAGTGGACAGGGTATGTATGTCATCCTGGGTGAAGATCCCATCGCCCATCTTGTTGAGTGCTTCCAGCACGCCGATGACTTTGCCCCTAACCTGCAAAGGGACGCCCAGTATAGAACGTGTCTCAAAATCGGTTGTCTCATCAACCTGGGCGTAAAAGCGGGGGTCCTGTCGAACATCGGGAATCAAGAGGGGCTTGCCTTCGCGCACGATCCAACCGGCGATGCTACCATCGAGAGGCACGGTGACCCGCTTTACCTCTTCTCTCTTGGAACCACTGACAGTCTCGAAGTGTAGTTCACCGGTGTTCTTGTCCACCAGCATGATAGAACTGGCTGCGGTATCCGTCAACTCTGTGGCGGACTGGGCGATAGTCTGCAGCAGGGGCTCAAGCTGGAGAGTCGAGGTGAGGATCTGGCTGATCCTGAGGATACGCTCAAGGACAGCGACGCGTCTCTCCAAGACCTCCACCTTCTCTTCCAATGTCCATTCTTCTCTCTGCATCCCTGAAAGCCTCCTGAGGCGAAGTATTGTGGATAAGCAGATCAAGAAACCTTGCCTCTCTGATCTCAAACTTCGATGATCATCCTCTCCGTGCGCACGCGCGCCATTGCTTCCCCTGGGGAAACCTCTTCATCCGAAAAACGCAGATAGAGATATTTGAATACATCGCGAATCACAGCCGTCAGGGGAACGGCCAGGAGCATCCCCCAAAGCCCCAGGGCCTCGTTACCCACCACCAGGACAACCATCACCAAGGCCGGGTGCAACTTTACGCTCTCGCCAGCGATTTTTGGAGCCAGGAAGAGGTTTTCGATCTGCTGGATGATGATAAAGACAACCAGTGTCCACAGAGCGGTCATCGGCGATTGCAGCGCCGCCACAATGAGAGCGGGGATGGCACCCAGGATGGGCCCCACGAAGGGAAAGATTTCGAAAGCACCGGCTGTCAACCCCAGCAAGAGAGCAAAGTCCACCCCCACTATAAGCAGGCCGATGGTGGCCAGGACGCCGATGAAAAGGCATAGGATCAACTGACCCCGGATGTAAGCGCTGAAGATGTCATCGGTGATGCGCAGGATGTTCAGCAGATCGGGTTCGATTCTATCCGGTATCAGATCTAGAGCGCTTTCTCTGACTTTTGCCTCATCGTTCAAGATGTAGAAGAGCCAGAAGGGGATGACCAGGATACCCAAAAAGAAACCAACCGTGCTGGAGATCAAGCTGACGGTGCGCGTGGCCCCTTCCTGAAGGGCCTGCCCGATGGTGCTAGCCAGTTTCTCCAGATTGCTCTGGACCCTTTGTTGGATGTCCAGAGGAATGACCTCTTGATATCTACCCAGCCACTCTGAGCCCAAGGCCCGTCCTTTCGCCGCCAATTCGGGCATCTGTTTCCAGAGAGCTTGCACTTGTTGGACGACCGGAGGGATCAGGAAAGTGAAGATGCCAGCGATAAACAGGATGACCATCAGGTAAACGATAATGATGGACAGAGGGCGCGAGAGGTTCCTGTCGCGCAGGCGAGAGGGCATCTTGTGTTCAAAAAAATTGACCAGGGGTAAAACCAAATAGGCAACCACCAAACCAATGATATAAGGCAACAGAGCCGATTTGGCTACATAAAGCATCCAGCAGACCAAAAGGAGCAGGAGAACAACCAGGATCAAACGGTTGCGTCGTGCAGGGGAGATGGAGAATTGAGGTAACATTAAAGACCTCCAGGAATTGGTAGAGGAATGATCTATTTCAGGCCAATGACCTCGTATGTCTGCACTGGTTGAACTCTGCCCTTGACCTGAATGGGAGCAGGCTTGTTGACTTTCACGGCATGGCGCACCAACTGGTAGGTAGCCTCGCTGATCAGAATTTGATGGCCTTTGGCCACTCCGCAGAGACGTGAGCCCAGGTTGACGTTGTCACCGATGACAGTGTAATCGGTAAACTTTGAGCTGCCGATCTGTCCAACGATCATATCACCACTGTTGATCCCGATGCCGATGGGCACCGCTTCTCGCCCGGCCGCCTCCCAGCGGGCCATTAACGCTTTGTGAGCGCGCTGCATCTCAAGAGCCGTGCGCACCGCACGCAAGGCGTGATCCTCAAGGGGCAAAGGGGCCCCGAAAAGGGCCATGACTTCGTCGCCCACGAACTTGTCCAATGTGCCTTCATGTTTCATGATAATGGCCGTCATGGCTTCCAGATGCTCGTTCAGGACGGTGACCAGGCTCTCAGCTTCGGTGCGCTCAGCGACACTGGTGAAGCTGCGCATATCGGAGAAGAGGACGGTGACCTTTGACCTCTCGCCTTTGAGGAAATCCCTGCCAGAGGCCAGGATCGCCTCCATGACCTTGGGGCCTACGGAGCGCCCAAAAGCCGAGCGGAGCTTGCGCTTCTCCAAGCTCTCAAAGATGGCGGTGTCCATCTGGCTGGCGATGGCCGTTAGCAAAAGTTCGTCTTCGTTATCGAAGGCTCTCAGCTTGGGTCCGTTAATAGCTCCAAAAATGCCAATGATCGTCTCCCGCAGGATAAGGGGAATGCATATTATAGAGCGGATCCTGGGATCAAGGTCCCGGCGATTGATCAGGCTGGCTTTCCACAAAGCTTCGTTGGCCGTCTCCTGCACCAAACGGTAGTGATCGGCAATGGCAAAGATGTCGTTCTCTGTGGAGGCCTTGAGCTCCAGTTGCTGGCCCGCCTCATCAAAGAGCATGATGAAACCTACTTCAGCGGTGATAGCCTGGCAAAGCTCATTGAGGACCGCATTCAGCATAAGCTGGAACTCGAGGCCCGAGTCGCGGATGTGGTCAATTCTGTAAATCGTTTCCAGTTCTTTGTTGCGTTGCTGGAGCCGGCGATAGGTGCGAGCGTGTACCACGGCCGAGTCTGTCTGACTGACAACCGCTTCTAACAGGTCAATGTCATCTTGATCAAAGCCCCGCTCTCTGTTCAGAAGAAGCAGCGAGCCGAGCCGCTCCCCGCCGATAACTAAGGGGGCAGCCAGGAGGTGATTCACCCCCTGCTGATGGAGACCGAAGGTATCATCGAGGATAGAGACATGGTCAATGGCTGTGCTTTGCTCTGCTGCTTTTCGCAGCGCATCACGGCTCAATTGGCCAAAGATTCCCTGGCGATCATCTACCATCTTTAATTCCAGTTCCCTTGATTCTTCCCCCACCAGACTCATCAAGCACAGGTCGGCATCAAGATAACCGGTCACCACCCGGACAATGGAAGAGAGCAACTCTTGCATGTCCGTCGTGCCGTCACGGATGCGGTCAATGGCCAGAATGATCTCCAATTCCTTCTCTTTTTGGGCCAGTTTCTTCTTTAGAGTTTCAATGTCTTCTTTCATGGTCATACCTCTCCAGGCCGTGGCTGGGGTCTTCCCAGATTCCCAGGGCAGTGCGTGTCCGGCTTCTATTATATCATGGAAAAGCCTAGTTTGTCCATCGTTTGAGATCTCTGTTACAACTCCTCCAGGCAGTTATCTACCAAGGCCTTGATGTCCACGCGGCTATCCCCTGGCTCTTGGTGGACAAGATGGGCCAGGAACTCGACGTTGCCGGCCGGGCCCTTGAGGGGTGAGGCCATCAAGCCGCGCACCCTCAAACCGCGCCCATCCGCCCAGAGGAGGACCTTGCGCAGGACAGCGCGGTGGACCGCCGGGTCTTTGACCACGCCGCCTTTGCCTACCTGTTTACGTCCGGCCTCGAACTGCGGCTTGATGAGAGTCACGATGTCACCGTTAGGCTTCAGGAAACCGATGACTGCCGGGAGCACCAATTCCAGCGAGATGAAAGAGACATCCACCGTGGTCAGGTCAACGGGTTCAGGCAGGCCCTCCAGATAGCGCACGTTCACCCGTTCCATGACGACCACCCGGGGGTCGTTGCGCAAACGCCAGGCCAGTTGGCCGTAACCTACGTCAATGGCGTAGACTTTGGAAGCTCCGCGCTGAAGGAGGCAATCGGTAAAGCCGCCAGTAGAGGCTCCCACGTCCGCTGCGATCACCCCGGTCACTTTGATGGCAAAGCGGTCCAGAGCGGCCTCAAGCTTTAGCCCACCACGGCTGACGTAGGGCAGGGTTGCTTTCAGAGTGATGTCTGCCTCCTGAGAGACCCGCGTGCCCGGTTTGTCTACCACTCGACCATCAACCATCACCTGGCCAGCCATGATCAGACGTTGGGCCTGCTGGCGGCTGTCTACCAACTCCCGCTCCGCCAATAGGATGTCCAATCGCTTTCTGGTCACTGGCTTCTTCATGGCTATATGTAACCGTTTCAGAGGGTAAGACCTCTTGGCAAATTTCAAACGAAACTCTAACTTTTTTCTAACTTTACTCTAACAAAGGGATGCTATGATAGCAGCATGACTCGATAAAGTGCAGCGACTCAAGAAATGACTCCCGTGCAGGGGTAGGAGCTATAACTCCCCCTTGAACGGTTATGGCTATAGCATATCCGCAATCAAGCGAAAAGTCAAAGTTGACTGTTGGGTCATAATAGGGTATTATCTAAACTCAAAGACTTCATCAAAGGAGACAATGAGAATGCTCGCAGGTTTGTTGAAAACTATGCGCCCCAAGCAATGGACCAAGAACATCTTTATCTTTGCCGCCCTGGTCTTCGATGAGAAGCTTTTCGTCCCAGAGCTGCTAGCCAAGACGGTGGCCGCCTTTGCTCTTTTTTGCCTCATCTCCAGTACAGTCTATCTCATTAACGACCTGGTGGACATTGAAAAAGACCGCCAGCACCCGGCCAAGCGTCACCGCCCTTTGGCCTCGGGGCAGCTAAAGCCTTCGGTGGCTCTGGTCGCTGCAGTGCTTATCCCCCTTATTTGCCTGCCCCTCTCATTTGCGCTGAAACCTTTCTTTGGACTCGTCGCGCTCTCTTACCTGGCCGTGATGATCGCCTACTCTTTCGTGCTCAAGAACATCGTCATCATTGATGTTCTGACCATTGCCGCGGGCTTTGTCCTGCGGGTCGCTGCCGGCACCATCGTCGTGGAGGTGGAAAGGTTCTCGCCCTGGCTCTACGTGTGCATAACACTTTTGGCCGTGTTTCAGGGCTTTGGCAAGAGACGCCATGCGCGGGTGGTGCTGGAGGGAAACGCTAACGCGCATCG
>SOHZ01000636.1 GCA_004377365.1 Anaerolineales bacterium
AAAACGCGGACTATCGTCCACTTGGAGCCTCTAAGAAAGCGATTTTATGTTAATTGTAACTACTCAGACATGTCTGGAAAGTGGCAAGCTCACTCACCTAATAGCTTCGTATGATGTCATTGCGAGCGTAGCGAAGCAATCTCCCGCCTTCAATTGTGAGCAACGGTGGAGATTGCTTCGTCACTTCGTTCCTCGCAATGACAGGGTGGTAGTTACTGTTAATTTAACATTGTCGAGTTACTAAGCGTGGCTTCCCCAGTACCAAAAACCCGAATGTGCTCGTACAAGGGACTGAAGGCAGAACCTGCAGGTGCCCACTCGATGATGCGAATATTGTCCAGATCCGCTGTGACCAATCCAGTCACAGGCGGTTCCAGACGTATGAAAAGACCAATCGCTACGATATTGGGTGGCACAGTCACATCGAGGTGAAATGGTTCCCACACGCTATCAGACTGAACAGCGATGGGCTCAATCGTCTGAGCAGTAGACGGTCCCCGGATGTCGCCTGTGCCTGAAAAATCAAAAGTCCACCAGCCTTGATCCAGACGAAATGTGTGCTAGTGACCGCCTGACTGAGACGCCTCGCGACGGCGGTTCCAATACAGGACGAGAATGCTTCCCACAGCCAAGATCAGCAGCCCCGCGAGAACGAGGATGATCGCTGGCCAGGGGCTAGCGGCACCAAAGAACCGGCCGAAGAAGCGATCCATGACTCCCACGCCGGGTACGGCGCCCACGTCGGCGACGGCCTGGGTGTAGACCTGCGGAAGACCCGTATCATCACCGGACGATATCACAGCCAGTTGGCCTGCCAGTTCCGGTTGCATTAGCGGGTCTGTCAGGAATCGGATGGCCCGGCTGTAACCTGCAGAACTTGGGCCTGCCACGACAAGGATCACTCGGTTTTCAGCCCACGGCGAGCGCAGAGCCTGAACCACACCCAGGTCGGGCGCGTCCGTCGGAACGCGAATGCCATAGGTGGGGAGCAGGGCGCCCGTGGCAAGGTCGAAGGGTAGAGGCAGATATGAATTGAGTTCAGTCAAGAGCGGCTGCCGGGAAGGATCGCCGAGCACGATGAGATGGGACCTCTTTGTTTCCTCGTCCAGGGATTCCGCACGAACCCAGCGTGGGGCGATAGGTGATTGATTGTCCGATATACTCAAGTTACGAACCAGATTCAGGGCTTCGGCAAAGTCAGTGGCTGTACTCTGTGCGGGTAGGACAACAGTGAGATCCGCCAAATCAACCTCGCTGGCGAACAGATAGGGAAAATCGTCCAGGTCGAGCCGGCCACCGCTATCCCCATGAGGTAGGGTAAGCGTGGTGTCGGGGCGTACCGATGCCCACGGTCCCTGTGCAGAGCCAAAGTCACACAATTCGATGGGCGACCCCAGGTCGAAGGTCAGCCGGAGAAAGTTACGGCCGGGCCGAATCAAGGCCCGCGGAATGGAGATCTCGACCACGTTGGAGGCACTCTCAGGTGCGTCGAGCCGGATACCTGATACAGTGCGGCCATTCATGAAAACAGTAAGGCTGGCCACTCGTGGGTCGAGGATGGCCGAATGGACGAAGTGTAGCTTCAAGCGGCTATCTCCCGGCGACCAGGCAAGGGGTAGATCGAAGACGTAGATCAGCGACTGTTCACCGGTCCCACGTGCGATCCGCTCACCGTATCCCAAATCCGCCAGGGTGAACTGTTCGGCGGGGGGGGCAGGCTCGCGGGGCGTCAGTGTTTCGATGACAACTGTTTCGCCACTCATTTGCAGAGTTGCCAGTGGATCGGCCAACGCCTCGGCTGCCTGAAGGATCGCCCGGCTGTCTGGGCCGCCCACCGCGAGCACCGGCCAGCCGCCCGACCAGTCCTGGCGTGTCAAGCTGAGCCAGCCGAATTCCCTGCTACCCGGCGGCGCCAACGGGGCCAAATAGCGATTGCGTCTAGCGGCACCGATGAGAATCACCGGCCCTTCGGCGGGGCTTGCAGACCCGGTCAATGCATCCGGGCTGAAATCACTGGCAGAGACGACTGACCATTCGGGACGGGTCACACTCCCGCGTGCCAAGGCGAAGGCCACTGCAGACAGAGCGCTGAGTCCATGGTCGTCCGGCTCATCTGGCATCACGAACGTCACTCGTGCGCTGCTGCCGTCGCCCAGGGCCTCGAACTGCGCCGGAAAATCGGCGAGGATGAGGGCGGTTTCTACCGCTTCGACGGCCATGCTGACCCGGCTGGCAGGACCGAGTTCCAGCCAGCGAGCCGGGTGGTTGGGCACAATGCAGTCCCGGTCCTCCTCTAACGGCAAGAAGGCGGCCAGTTCCACAATGTTCTGGCCCGGCTGGAAAAAGTTAGCCGGAAGGTCAAAGGTCAGTGAGCCGGCGTCACTCTCAAGCGCGACAGAGGTAAGATTCTGATCGTTCAGGCGTACCGTGAGCGTTGCTCCAGCCAGAGCGAGATCGCTGATGCGGTAATCCAGCGTGAGCTGTCCGTCGGCGGCCGGTTTCCATCCAGGCGGCAGCGTCAGGTTAAACGCAGCGCTGGGACGATACCCTTCGAGCCGTAACGTGTCCGAGCCGGCCAGCGTTGGCAGAGTCCAGGTCACCGTTCTCGCTATCGGCGAAGGTCCCTGAGCCATGACTGGGGCCGGAAGCATAAAAGCCAGCAATGTGATCGCAGCGATCTGAAAAAGAATAAACAAACTCGGTAGATCCAATTTTGCTCGGCCGGGATTGCCAAATCCAGGCCAAAACCGGGGATTTGGCAATCCCCTGAAAGCAATTTTGGATCCACTGAAACCATGTTTGAATTTCATGCGGTTTGTCCTCCTTCAGCCAGCTTGACCAGCCGCCAGTGGTTGCCCTCAGGTGTGGCGGGATCGTAGACGAGTTCGTCGGCCAGTTGACGCACGACGAAAAGGCCACGCCCACTATCTGAAAGTTCGGTCGGGTCAGGCTCCGGCACTTGAGAGATATCAAAGGGAGCCCCATCGTCGTACAGGTCCAGCTGGATCCGGTCGGGCAACAGCATGATCCGGCCGCGCATCTCACCGGACGATGTGCGGTAGGCATGTTCAATGACGTTCGTGACGATCTCGGACGTGGCCAGTTCCATCTGATAGGCAAAGTCACTCCCGTATGCCGCAGCCACTTGCTGGACGAGCGCGGTCACTTTGTGTAGGTGGTCCAGCGTGGCCGGGTGGGTAAAGGAGACGGTGCGCGGCAAGACCTTGAGGACGATCAGGGTCAAATCGTCGGAAAGAGGCGCGCCAGCGCGGAACGTTTCGACGGCCTCGACGATGGCCTGAGCCAGGTCGGAAGCAGGCCGGCGCACGTGGTCAGACACAGTGGCCATCAGCCGGTTCAGGCCAAAGAGTTCGTCCTGCGGGTTGGCCGCCTCGGTGATGCCATCGCTGTAGAAAACGAGCGCGTCGCCTGGACGCAACGCCAGCCTCTCTTCACGGATGGACGCGTCGGCATAGATGCCCATAGGCAAGCCGGTGGCGGGCAGGGGGCGGCAGGTCCGGCTGCCATGCTGCCACCACAGGGTTTCGGTGTGGCCGGCGTTGGCGTAAGTGAGCGTGCCCAGCCGGGCATCCAGCCGGGCGGCCAAAAAGGTGATAAACACCTCGGCATGCGCCAGGTCTTCGTAGAGCGAGGTGTTGACGCTGGCAAGAATGGTGGCCGGCGAGTCCTCGTGCTCCGTTTCGGCCCGCATGAGCGCGCGCGCCGTTGAAGTGAGCAGCGCGGCCGGGACCCCTTTGCCGGCAATATCGGCCAGGACGATGTGGCAGGTTTCGGGACCACACCGGGTGAAATCATACAGGTCACCGCTCACGTAGCGCGCCGGTAAGGCCGTGGCCGCAAAGTCAAAGCCATCGAGGGACGGCACGCCGCGGGGCAAAAGGCTGGTCTGAACCTGCGCCGCCAGTTCAATTTCCTGCTGGAGGCGTTGCCGGGCCAGGAGTTGGACCTGGGCTTCACGCAACTCGCGGGTGCGCTCCTCAACCATCTCCCCCAGCCGCTCCGAGTATTCCTTCATCGCTTTCTGTGCCCGCATGCGCTCGATGGTTTCTCCCAATCGTTGAGCAATAACGTTGAGCAGATCTCTCTCTTCCTTCAGGAAAGGCCCCTCATCGCTTTCTGGCCTTTCTTCCAGGTAGTAGACCTCCACAGTGCCGATCCGCTCGCCGTGTACAACGATGTCGCTGCTCTGCTTCCAGGTGGTCTCTCTAAAGTCCTCCGTTGTGAACTCTTCACCCTCTAAGATGATTCGTGCGCAGGTGATTTCAGGGTACTGCCAGGCAGGGGGAATGAGATTGACTGTCTCCTGAATTAGCTCCTCCAACGAAATGTCCGGCTTCTCAACAAGCTCAGAAATGCCATAGAGGCAATTCAGTTCCTTGACCCGCTCGCCAAGATCGTGCGTCCGCTTTGTCAGCGCCTCCTCTGCCACCTTGCGCTCGGTGATGTCCCTGATTACTCCCCGAAAACCTACGAGCTTGCCATCCTCTATAATCATCGTTCGCGAAACATCAACTGTGCGTCTAACCCCGTCTCTTCTGATTATTTCTACTTCTTGGCGTCCAGGGGATGAGCCTTTCGCAAAATCCTCTCTGAAGGACTCTAGCATCTCCTCTCTGCTTTCAGGAGGGATGAAATCAAGAAAAGACTTGCCGATCATGTTCTCAGGACTCTTAAAGCCAAAAACCTCGGCAAGAGCGTTATTCGCAAAGGTCCAAGTCCCCTCCGGGTTTATAACATATAGGCCATCCCTCATTTCCTCCACAAGGTTACGGTACTTGTCTTCACTTTCTTTTAATCTCAGTTCCATCTCATGCTTGTAGAGAGCCATTTCGATGGTGGGCTGTAAATCCCTTCCTTCGAAGGGTTTGAGCAAATAGGCATAGGGTCCAGTTAGCTTGGCCCGCTCCAATGTTTTCTCATCCGCGTGCGCGGTCAGATAGACCACCGCGATATTGAAACGTTGGCCTATGATTTCGGCCGTCTCAATCCCATCCATCTCACCCTGAATGACAATGTCCATCAAGACCAAATCGGGGCGCGTCTCCTCTGCTTTTGCGATGGCGGCCTCTCCAGAAGCGGCCACCCCGACGACGTCATAGCCAAGACCTCTTAGCCTGGACTCTATTTCCATGGCCACGATGGCTTCGTCCTCAACAATCAGGATTTTGGCTCGTTCTGCCATTGCTTACACCTTCCGACTGTGTTCTATTTCTCTAAACTTGATGGCAAATTGTGTTCCCTTGGACCGATCCAGGGCGATGGTCCCCTGAAGCTGGGTTTCAACCAGATTATGGACCAGACGCAAACCCAAAGTAGCGGTCTGGTGGATATCAAACCCGTCCGGCAGGCCGACACCGTCATCGCTGACGGTCAGTTCGAACTGGTCGTCATCTGTTGCGTGGAAGGTGATTTTGATCTCCCCTGCCCTGCCCTCAGGAAAGGCATGTTTCAGGGAATTGGTCATCAGCTCGTTGATGACCAATCCACAGGGAACTGCGGTATCAATTCCCAGGGAAACTCCCCGAACCTCTATTGTTGACTTGATCCTGCCGGCACTCAGCCCGTAAGAAGAATACAGGTCGGCTACCAGTTTACGGATGTAACCCTCAAAATCAATCCTGGCCATGTCTTCTGACCGGTAAAGGTCTTCGTGGATGAGGGCCATGGATTTGACACGCCCCTGGCTCTCCTTGAACATATCAATGGTCTGTTCGTCCTCGATCTTCTGGGACTGGAGATAGAGCAGACTGGCGACAATCTGCAGGTTGTTCTTGACGCGGTGGTGAATTTCCCTCAAGAGAACCTCTTTCTCGGCGAGGGAGGCCTTGATTTGTGCGTCCGCCCGCTTGTGCTCGGTGATGTCGCGGGCAATGCTTAACACCAGACTTTGACCTTGGATCTTTACTGGAAATGTCCTTATCTCCACAGAAACCTGACCGCCGTCTTTCCGATTTAGAGTAAATTCATCTGGTCCGGTGGGTTGCCCCAGGACATTTCTAGCCAAAAGCGCAGCCGCCTTTGGGATCTGACTCGGAGGTAGTAGTTTCAGTTTTAGAAAACTCTTTCCAATTAATTCCTCCCTTTTATAACCAGTTAGTTCCTCGGCGGCTTGGTTGCCATCAACAAAGGTCCCTTTCAAATCATTCACATAAATAGCATCCGGGGCAAATTCAAATAATACCTTCAGCCGCCTCTCCGAGCTTTTTACCTCCTCCTCCGCCCGCACCCGCTCGGTGATGTCCTGCCCCACGCCGACCACGCCCACGACGTTGCCCTGCGCGTCTCGCCGCGTGGTCGAGTTCAGCAGCACCATCACCCGCTGCCCGTCCTTGCTGTACAGCGGGAACTCAAAGTTGGCCGTCTCCTCGCCACCCAGCGCCTTGTCCAGCACCGCCTTGACCGCCGCCTGGTACTCCTCGCTGATGAACTCGCCCACCAGGTCGCGCCCCACCACTTCCTCTTTGCGGTAGCCGGTGATGCGCTCCGCCGCCTGGTTCCACTCGTTCACCTGGCCCTCGCTGTCAACGCCAAAGATGGGCGCGTTGGCCGTCTCGATCAGCCGACTCAGGTCCTCGGCCACCCGTTTTACCTCATCCTCCGCCCGCCTGCGCTCGCTGATGTCGCGGACGATGATCTGCGCCCCTGGGTGGCCACGCCAGACAAAATGCCCGGCATCAACTTCAACCGGGAAGCGCTCGCCGTCCAAACGGACAAACGCGGTTTCAAGGCGCAAATGCGATGCGCCGGCGATAACGTCGTCCAGGAAAGTGCAGCAACGATCACGCTGCTCGGGCGCAATGAAGGCCAGCAATTCCTTTCCAGCAACGTCTTCCTCATTTTCGGCAGCCAGCATCCGAAGCATG
>SOHZ01000232.1 GCA_004377365.1 Anaerolineales bacterium
CCAAAGTGGGGCAAGAATTCACAATAGGCTGGAATAAATGGGCGAACGGGGAGCATACACCTCGCGCTTCGCTGAGCAAGCCCACGTGAACTACCGAATTGAGTCTCTCAACACTTTCTGGTTCTTCGCTCTTTCCCACTTGGAATATGGTCTGCAGGGGAAAGTTGTACAACTTTACGACCAGAGGCGATACCTTCTTAAACCTCGCTTCCACTGCATCATCGGCAACCGAAACGGCGCTGAGAAGGGCGCCGAAGCGCAATTCGATAAGATCAAAAGTTTGCTAGTGGGCTCCCTGGCAGGCGATGGTATCCATTCCCTAACCGATATCGTGTCAGGATAGTGTTTCGTGGACATCATACACCACAGGCTTGCCCGTCCACCATTGCAGCCACAGGCCGATAGGCAGGAGCTCAGGGTCGTGAAAATGATAGACATCCGCCTTTTGCCTCAGGGCCACCCGTAAAATCCGCCACCAGTTGAGCGGGCGATAGAAGCGCCTCTTGTAGCGGGGCAAGCCTATGATGTGAACGCCGTCCACGTTTTCGGATTCTTTGTCATGGGGGGCGATCAGCACCACTTCGTACCCGGCCTGGACCAGCGTCTGGGCCTCTTTGTGGAAAATGCGTGGGTCAAAAGGGGGATGGACGGAGGTCATGACACAGACTTTGCCACTGCTATCACTTGCCCTCACGGTCTCCTCCAGCCAAGGTAGGATGCCCATTTGCCGCCATGCATCTCCCCAATAGAGTGCTTCATTGAGTAGCAAAAGGAGAGTGCAGAAGGATGCTCTGTTCCCGCTCTGGGCCCACAGAAATGATGTCAATGGGCACGCCAGCCAGTTCCTCCAGGCGAGCTACGTAGGCCCGCGCCTGGGGTGGCAACTCCTCATAGGCCTGCGTCCCGCTGATCTCCTCGGTCCAGCCGTCCATTTCCTCATATATGGGCTGACAGCGAGCCAGAACCGCCCCCTGATAAGGGAACTCTTTCAGCACCTGGCCATCGTACTCGTAGCCCACACATATCTTCAACCTGGGCAGTCCGGTCAGGACATCGAGCTTGGTCAGAGCCAGGCTGGTCAGGCCGTTGACCCGCACCGCGTAGCGCAGGATCACCCCGTCAAACCAGCCGCAGCGCCGCGGGCGACCGGTAGTGGTACCGTACTCGCGGCCTGCTTCCCGCAGATGATCACCCATAGCGTCGGTCAACTCTGTGGGGAAGGGACCAGCCCCTACACGGGTGGTGTAGGCCTTGCTCACCCCGATCACCCCGTCAATCTGGCGCGGTCCTATCCCAACACCGGTGCAGGCTCCCCCAGCCACCGGCGACGAGGAAGTGACGAAAGGGTAGGTGCCATGGTCAATGTCCAGCAACGTGCCCTGGGCTCCCTCAAAGAGCACGTTCTGGCTCTGGGTCAGGGCTTTGTGCACCAACAGGGAAGCGTCAACGATGTGGGGCCGCAATCGCTTGGCGCAGGCATCATATTCCTCCAGGATGGGTCCTATCTCCAGAGGCTCCTTGCTATAGACCGCCGTCAAGAGGGCGTTCTTCTGCTCCAAAGCCCGGCCCAGTTTCTCTTCGAAGACGGCCATGTCCAGAAAGTCCTGCACCCGCAGGCCATAGCGGGCCACCTTGTCGGTGTAGGTTGGCCCGATGCCCCGGCGGGTGGTGCCAATGGATTTGCCACCTCGCCTCTCCTCCTCGCTCCCGTCCAGTATCAGGTGATAGGGCATCACCAGATGGGCGTTGGCGCTGATGCGCAGGCCCGAGGTGTCCAGGCCATTGGCTTCCAGTTCGTCCATCTCCGCCACCAGGGCCCGGGGGTCTACCACCAGGCCGTTGCCGATGACGCAGAGGACCCCCGACCGGTGGATGCCGGAGGGGATCAGGTGTAGCTTCAGTGTCTGCTGGCCGACGACCACAGTATGGCCAGCGTTGTTCCCCCCCTGATAGCGGACTACCATCTGGACCTGCTCAGACAGCAAGTCCGTCACTTTCCCTTTGCCTTCGTCACCCCATTGGGCTCCCACGATAACAATACCAGGCATAGTTCATCCCTCCCCTGTACTCATTGCTAAAAGCTGAAAACTAAAAGACATAGACCGCGAAATCCTCAGCCAGATCCACCGGGCCACCGAACTCCTTTTCAGCCTCCCACCGCAGCGCCTTCAAGTCGGCATCAATAGGATAATGGATCAGCACTAGCTTCCTGGCCCCGCAATGCCCGGCCACAGCCCCCGCCTGAGTGCCAGTCGAGTGGCCTACATAATCGCCGGTACTCTCGTGGATGAGGATGTCGGCCCCCTGTGCCAGCCGGACGAAGGCGTCGCAAGGGGAAGTATCCGAGGAATAAGCCACCACCCCACCCGTCGCTTTGGAGACTATCCGTAGGCCAATGGAAGGCAAGGAGTGTTCCGTCGGGGTGGCTCTGACCTCGAATTCATCCGAGTCAATGACCAGAGCTCCCTCTGTCATCTTTACTTCGTGCCGCCCGGTGGGGAAGGGGTTGGGCCACTTCTGCCATCCCAGCAGGTCCATTATGCCCCAGATCACAGCCAAGTTTTCTCGGGTTCCGAAGATGTCGAAGAGTGCCCGGCGGCCGTGCATCCGAAGCCCTAAAAGGAGCGAAGGCACGCCGTAGATGTGATCGGGGTGATGGTGAGTGACAATGAGAGAGCCCAGTTTATCGAGATCAACGCCGGCTGCCCGCAGCCGGGCCAGGGGACTGCCCGCGCAATCAATCAAAAGGGCACTCTTCTTGCCTTCGAGCACCATATAAACATTCTCGTGGTCCATATCGGGGACCGCAGCCGCCGAGCCAAGGATAGTCAGCTTTGCCATTGATGTCTCTCCATTTGTTACAGTCTAGAAGGCTCCCTTGAGCCAGAGGACGACGTGAGGGGTGAGATTGACTTCAAGGAAAGCAGCCAGGAGGAGCAATGGCACCACCAGAAAGAGAAAGACCTTGGCAAAGTCGGCCAGGGCCAGGAGCAACCCCTCGCCCACCGTGAGGCCAGCGGGTGGAGAGACCATCGAGGCCCCGACACGCAGGGCGAAGGCGGTAGCAATGATAGCCGCGGGCAGTTCAGCGATACCGTGAGGCAGGATAAAAGCTGTAAAGAAAAGGAAGGGGTTGTAACCCACAATGGGGCCCTCACCCATCAGAAGGCCGATCAGACCGATGGGGATCATCAGCGGAAAGAAAGCCAACACTCCCAAGGATAGAATCGCCAGCAACGCGGACAGAAGCAGTGCCCGCACGTTGTTGAAAAAGATGCCGGAGGTACTGAAAGTGGGCAAGAAGCCAATAGCCGGTGCCTGTTCGAACACATCGTGAGATAGGTTCTGTAATTGAATGGCCTCGGGAGGCAAGGGATAGCGGGAGGCATAGGACCATCCCAGAGCCAGGCTAGCTACCAGTACGACGAGCACCACAGTGAGGGGCAACCACTGACGGCGCAGGAGATGCGGTATGTCATGCCCATAGACACGGCTAATAGTGAAGCGCCCCCTTTCTCCATGATTAGAGGCAAGAGCCAATTCGGGTGGGCGCAGGAAAAAGCCCACAAAGGTCCGCCAAATGAGTTGCAAATTAAGTTCGTCAATCTGCCGGGCCAGAATCTCCTCGCGATTGAAGATACGCACGCCCATACGTACCAGGATAAGGTCAACCACCACGAGGCCCAGGACAATCCACCACAGCACCTCATAGTTAGCCCAGAACATGATGACGCTCTCCGCCTGCACCAGGAGGGCCATGGGGATGAGGATGAAACTGGCCAGAAGGTTAGCGGCCCGCACGCTGGTGGTATGGCTGGACACGACCACTGCTCCAGAGACCATGATCAGAGCTTGCATGGTGGTCAGCATGACAAGCAGGACAAGTAGACTGAGCGGAGGAATATACCTCATTGACCAATACAAACTGGCAAGGTAGACTGCGATACCCAAATAGCTGCCCATAAGGGGCAAAATCATGGCCGCCAGCATTTTGCCTAGATACAACTCGCCATCGGAGATGGGTGTGGTCAGGAGGGGCTCTATGCTGTTGCGCTCCTTCTCCCCGACAAAGGTCTCCAGAGCAATGACCAGCGAGATGGAAATGGGGAAAAAGCCCACGACCATCAACAAGAAGGGGATCAGGCGGGGGCCAATGGGAGAAGCGCCATATTTCTCCACAAAGCTGGTGCTGACATTGGCCGTGAAATTCATCAGCCAAGGAAAAACCAAAGTCAATATAACGATGGGCCAGACGATACGCCAGTCACGCAGGCTGTCGCGCAACTCTCGCTTGGTAACGATCAAGGCCATAGCCAGCGAACTTTGCCCTCTTTGCAGTTTTTCTGAAATCACAGACACCAGCCTACCTCACTCTTCCACGATCTTCAAATAGACGTCTTCCAAACTGCGTGGCACTTTGCTAAGGGTGATGACTTCTGTCCCTTCCCGGGCCAGGCGTTGGATCAAGATGGGGTTGATCACCTCAGGCTGGGCCGTACGATAGCGTAGCCAGGTTTCCCCCCGCTCCTCAATGTCAACCAGGTCAGTGATAAGGGGCAACAAGCCATCTAGAGATTGGGCTAGACGCAGTTCCAGAACAGGGTCGCCCAGGAGGCGAGCTCTGAGCTCAGCCAAAGTCCCCAGAGCAACGATCTGCCCCCGCCTGATAATGGCCACACGGTCAGCCAGGAGCTCTGCCTCGGCCAGGTTGTGGGTGCAAATGATGATGGTACGCCGTTCGCGCCGCAAGTCGAGGATGCAATCGCGCACCAATTTGGCACTGTGAGGGTCCATGGCCGAGGTTGGCTCATCGAGAAAGAGAACCTGGGGGTCATGTAACATAGCTCGGATCAAAGCCAGCTTCTGGCGCATCCCTTTGGAATACTCACCCAGGCGTAGATCACGAGCCTCCCACATCTTGAAGCGAACCAACAATTCTTCGCTGCGCTGCTGTCTTTGCTGGGGTGACAGGCCCTGCAACTGGCCGAAGAAATCCAGGTATTCGAGGGCTCGCATACGCAGGTAGAGGCCGGGGAACTCGGTCAGCAGTCCTACGATGCGGCGCACTGTCCTGGTGTCTCTGACGACGTCGTAGCCAGCGATGGTTGCCCCGCCGGAGGTAGGCTTGAGAATGGAAGCCAGCATCCTGACCGTGGTGGTCTTGCCCGCTCCGTTGGGTCCCAGGAGAGCCAGGACTTCACCCTCTGGCACGGTCAAGGTCACCCCATCAACGGCCACGAAATCGCCAAATTGCTTGGTCAGCCCCTCAGTTCGAATGACATCCATATTTCACCAATGACTTACCGGACTTCTCTACCCTAATTATACCAGTTTTCCCCGTTTGTGACAATGAACAGATCGTGTAAGTTATCGCGGGAGACGCGAAAGGGGCCGCCCTGATGCAGGGTCTACGGCCCCCCTCGCCTTTCTGGTTGGGAGACGACCGTCCAGCCTTCTCCCCCCCATTGCACTCCGCACCGAGTTTGCCTCAGGCTCCTCTAACTCCCTTGACAGCGTACCTTCAGGCGGCCTTTGCTAGGTCCGCTTCCTTCTCCACATAGGGAAAGGTCGAACTGCCTACGGGCAAGACGATGACGTCAGGTCCCTTGTACTTGGCGCTGACCCGGCTGATGGCCTCTTCGACAGATGCAGCGTGCTCCATGTCCATGTCCTGCAACTGTTCGGTCGTCAGACCGTCGGTCACCACCAGCAAGGTCTTGGCCTTCAACAAGTTCCTCAGCCGCGAGGCCATGGGCCCACCAGTGGGAGAAGCCTTGCCCTCAGCAATCCATTGGATCACCTGCTCCGGCTCGGGCTTCTCACTCAAGGTCTCGTACATCATTGGCCCGGCCCCGTCGAAGCAGGCCGAGATGAGGACGATGGTGCCGCCAGGCTTGGTGACGGCATCAGCCAGCAGGATGGCCTTGCCCGACTGGATGAGGTTGGTCTCCAGAGGATAGCCCGAGGTGATGGTTACGTCGGCCATCTTGGGCACCGTGACCCCATAGATACTGAGAAGAGCCTCAATGGCTTCCTTCTGCTCTTCCTCCACATCGCCAGCAAAGACCTTGTACACTTCTTTCTGGGAGTTCAAAACGGTGTCAATCTTCATGTCCAGGCCGACGATGCGGGCCGTCTCCAACATGTCCTCCCAGAGGGGATTGCCTTCCCGGATGCCCTGCATAGAATTGGGGTCTCTGATCCAAACGTGGTTGTTCTTGATCGCTTCCCGGCCAGAGATACCGGGCAGGACGATCTTGGGGCCGCCGCCGTAGCCAGCGAAGTAGTGGGGATTGCAGGTGCCGATGCCGATCTTCAGGCCGGCTTCAGCGACCAAACGGTTGGCCCAACAGGGAGTGCCCCGGCTGGTGGTGCCCACCAGAACCAGGTTATCCTGGTCATCGGCGTCGTGGACGCTGACTCTGACCCTCTTCAGCACCTCCTCACCCAACTTGTCCCTGATCTCATCCTCCGTCGGATGCCGGTGGGTGCCACGAGCGATGATCACCTGGATGTCCTCGCCCGGGATGCCCAGGCGATTCAACTCGTTCATCAGTGGCAAGGCAATTGACCCCACTGGTGAGGGACGGGTCTGATCCTCGCTGAGGATGACCGTCTTCTTGTTTTCCAGGCTGGGGACGATCTTTGACAACGGCTCCATGCCGATGGGATTGTCCAGCGCACGCTTCACTTCGGCCTCGATGTCTTGGACAGCGTCTACTTCCCGAGGTTCGGCCATGGCCAGCAGATTCCAATCGGCCGGGAGGTCAAAGGTCAGTCCTTCGCCTTTGAAGTACCCTCTGCCTTTCATTTGAATGCCTCCTTAAATACTTATATTCTTTCGCTGCACCATGCAGCCAGAATG
>SOHZ01000066.1 GCA_004377365.1 Anaerolineales bacterium
CGTTGTAGGACTCAAAATCGTCCACGACAAGGAAGTTGGCGGTCGTAAAGCTCCAAAGGCTGCCAATCCACGGACTGTCGGGATTGACGCTATTGACTTCGTCAATGCGCCAGTAGTAAATAGAAGCCCAGCCAAGTTTCCCGGGATCATGGCTCTCGTCACCAAGTGCCTTTGTGCCTTTATACTCGGGCGAAGCTGTGGTGGCATTCTTCACGGCTTCTCCATCCGTGCCGAAGTACACCTCGTGTGAAACGGCGTAATCCCCTGCTGCCCACTTGAGTACAGGTGTTTGCTTTACATCCGTAGCGCCATTACCTGGATTCGGGTTACCGGCTTTTATTGGCAGCGCAAATGCAGCCTGTGGAATGAGCTGCTTTGGCGTGGACGGACTTTCCCAGCGCAACTCTGCTATCGCATTAGCCGTGCTCTCAAAATACTCCATTACAATTCTGTAGGTACTCCCAGCGATAAGGTCAATCGTTCCACTGTGCTCGATTGGGTATATTGGAACCGTTTCCCAGGAATCAACAAGCTGTTTACCGCCTACCCATAGTCGTACACCATCATCGGTCTTGGGGTAGAAGGTGTAGGTCTCAGTATATCCAGCCTCTACTTCACCACTCCATCTGGCTGAGAAGTTATCATCGCCGACCGCCGGATCCGGCGAGCCGGGGTCGCCCCAATTATAGTTAATTTGAGGATCTGTACGGGTCAGAATGAAAGTCCTAAGTTCCGTACCTTCGTAGTAATCTGCTCGTAGACCTCCACCAGCCTTTGCAGTCTTAAAACTCCAGACATTGCCTGTATGTGTAACTAAGCCGTCATCCTCATCGACCCGCCAATAATAAGTCTTCTCTCGCTCAAGAGTGCCGGGAGTATAGGTTGCAACTCCTATTTGAGCTCCTCCGGTAGCACTGCTCACACTATCAAAATCATCACCGAAGTACACGGTGTGTATTTTCGCACCATGACCTGCTGTCCAGCTAAGAATTACATCCGGGTCCACAAATTTGCCGTCGTCAACCGGGTTGGGTTCATAGGCCGATCTGGGGGGAACTATAAAACTCCACACATCACCTGTGTCTATCGTACCATCGGCACTAACTTCATCGATCCTCCAGTAATACGTCGTGCCTGGTACAAAACCGTCCGGATAGGGAAAACCGGGAAAGCCAAGTACATAGAACGTAGTGGATTGGTTAATCTGGAATGTATCACCGGTTCCAGCCTCCACATCAGCAAAACTTTCACCGAAGTACACATCGTGCGAGACAGCAGAGGGTGTCGCCAGCCAGCTAAGAGATGCCCATGTATCCGCATGGATGGCACCGTCAGCAGGGTTGGGATTAGCTGCCTCGTTACTCGCCTCGAGTACAGCAACTGCCCACACACTCGGATCTTGCCAACCATTTCCATCCGTTGAATACCAGGAAACCTGTGAGTCTCGATCACCACCGTCGTCATCATCGTTAATCCATACATCGAAACCAATCAGTTGGCCAGGCGTTGGTGGCTCACCCATTATGCTCATCCACGGCAGCTTGATTTCAAAAAGATAACCGTCGTCGGTCGTAGCTACAGCGTATTCAACACCCACTAAGCTTGGAGCTCCGTTGTGGAGTGCACTGGGTTCTTGCAATACTTCGTTATCCCACCAAAAGGTATACTGGTGGTCATTTTCGTCTACGCTGGTCCTTTTGCTATTGTCACCATCGACATAGAATTCGACACTGTCATCGTTCCATTTATTGTTGCCCCCCCCCGAGTCGTTAGTCAGAGTATCATCTTTCACCACGGCCAGGACGTACAGATATTCCCAGTTCCAGAGGGCCCGCCAGGTGCCAGAGCAATCTGCAGGCGAACTGGGGGCGGTTCCTACTTGACTGGTGCCTATCGTCTGTTCTGTCGAAAAAAACCATACCTCATCGATTCTACCATCGAGCACCGGCATGACCCCCGGGCTGGGGATGACCACGTCTTGAGCCGGAACCCCGCTAACCAAACTCAGCACAAAAACAAGAGAAAATACATATAACAATTTTCTACACATAATGCACCTCCTTCAAAAATTAAAAAAATGGGTTAATTGAAATGTAAAATTTCTACACTGCGAAGCACACGGTTTCGACCATAACTGCGTACCTCACATAATACCTCCTCCTTTCTCGAAAAACTACAAAGATTCTATACGTCAGAGTATCATAATTCATAGATACC
>SOHZ01000451.1 GCA_004377365.1 Anaerolineales bacterium
ACCGAGAGAGAAATGCCTTTCAAGGCGCGGATGTTACCGTAGTAAGTGTCAATATTGTCTACTTCCAGCATGGCCATCTCAAGCCACCTTCTTTCTGCCCAGGTAGGCCTCAATCACTTTGGGATTGCTTTGTATCTCAGCCGGCGTGCCCTCTGCGATTTTGACCCCATAGTCCAGCACGGTCACCCGATCAGAGATGCCCATGACCACCTTCATGTCGTGCTCGATGAGGAATATGGTCAAGCCCAATTCACTTCGAAGTCGCTGGATGAAGGCCATCAGTTCGCGGGTCTCCTGGGGGTTCATGCCGGCCGTTGGCTCGTCCAGCAACACCAGCGTGGGGTCGGCGGCCAGGGCCCGTGCGATCTCTAGCCGCCGCTGGTCGCCATAAGGCAAATTCTTGGCCAAAAAGTCGCCCTTGCCCTGCAGTCCCACAAATTCCAACATCTCCAGGGCTTTTTCTTGAGCTTTTTCCTCTTCCCGCCGCGTAGCAGGGTCGCGGAGGATGGCCCCCAGGATGCCAGCCCGGAGCCGGTAGTGCTGACCGACCAGAATGTTCTCGATGGCGGTCATGTTCTGGAACAGGCGGATATTCTGATAGGTGCGGCCGATGCCTCGAGAGGTGATGCGGTCGGGGGAAAGGCCCACCAGGTTGGTGCCATTGAACTGGATTTGGCCCTCCTCTGGGAGATAGAAACCGGTCACACAGTTGAAGAAAGTGGTCTTACCAGCCCCGTTGGGGCCGATGAGGCTGGCGATCATCCTCTCCTCAATGTCGAGGTCGAATTCATGTACTGCCACCAGCCCCCCGAACCGTTTGGTCACGTTGTGTGCCTTGAGAATCGTAGCCATTTTATGCTGCCTCCTCAGCCATTTCTTCCGCGGCGTGGAGCTCTCGCCGGCGTCGTTCCGCTGGCCAGAGGCCCTCTGGTTTGACCAGCATCATCACCACCAACGCCGCGCCGTACATCAGGTAACGGTACTCGGCGGCAAAGCGCAGCACCTCAGGCAGAAAGAGCATGGCGAACGCCCCCACGACCACGCCCGGGATGCTGGCTATGCCACCGACGATGATCAGGCACAGGACGTTGATGGAGATAATCAGATTGAAGCTGTGGGGATAGATCGAGCTCAGTTTGGAGGCAAAGATGGCCCCGCTGACCCCAGCGAGCAAGGCCCCAATGGCGAAGGCGAAGAGTTTGTATTGCACCAGGTTAATGCCCATCGCCTCGGCCACGTCTTCGTCCTCGCGTATGGCGATCCAGGCCCGACCGACCCGCGAGTCGCTCAGCCGCCAGGATATAAAGATGGCGAGCAGACATCCCAGTAAGATCAGATAATAGAGGTGCTGCGAGGTCAGGAGGGTCAGACCTCCTATGGTGGGCTTGGGAATTTCCAGGATGCCCTGAGCCCCGCCAATATAGGGCTTCAGCAGGTCCGACAGGGCCAGGACACGGATGATCTCGCCGAAGCCCAGGGTGACGATGGCCAGATAATCGCCGCGCATGCGCAGTACGGGGACGCCCAGGATAATGCCAGCCATGGCGGCAAAACATAAAGCGATGGGCCATGCTGCCCAAAAAGACCATCCCCAGGCCAGCGACGATCTCATCGAGGTGAACAGGCCAGCCGTATAAGCCCCGATAGCGAAAAAGGCCACGTAGCCCAGGTCCAACAGCCCGGCGAAACCGATCACGACGTTGAGCCCCAGTCCCATAAGGACGTAGAGCCCAAAGTTGTCAAAGACGTCAGTCCAATACAATCCGACCATAAAGGGCAGGGTGGCCAGGACGAAAACACCGGTGCTGACCAGGGAGCCACGGAGCAACAGCCGGCCCCGCTGGGCAGGCTGGCGACGCGACCGGGCCACAAACCACACCACAGCGGCCGGCAACAGACCGAGCAGGCCGAACACCAGGGCCGCCTGCACGGGTTTGCCAATGGTCTCTGGTATCGGAATGGGCAGGCGCAGGAAGATCAACGCCATCAAGATGGCCACGGCGAGAAGCACCGCTGTGCCTACGATGGTCTTCCCTGCGGGGTTGAACCGGTCGTAGGAACGGCTGATCGCAGGGCCGAGATAGGGCCGAGCGGCGCTGATCATCACCGTAAGGATAAGCAGAGAGACCGCGCCCAGCGGTGTGAGTCCCTTTCTATAATAGAGGAATCCGATGAACCCTTCCGGCAAAGCAAAGTTGCCCAGAATGGCTAAAAACATTTCTTGCAAAACGCCGCATAGCAACACCACGGTCAAGCCGGTCAAGATCGGGGCGCGGACGCCAGGCGACAACTGGTTGAGGATGCCCCCTATGATCCCCAGGACCAGGCCCACAGCCAGGAGGAGGACTATCCCAGGGCCGAGGCTCTGATTGAAGGTGAGGGCAGCGATCAGGGTCTCGGTAGCGTTGACGAACACGGGGCGCAGGTTGACATTGTGAATGAGCAGGACTAACAGGGCCAGCACTCCCGCCATCAAAAGGCCAGCGATGGCCCCCAAAAGCCCCGCTTCAGGATAGCTGCGTCTCTCCTCGCTAAGGTTCGTTGTTTTGACGGCGACGTAACCGGCCGCCACTCCGATCAGCAGCAATATGGTGTGCCCCAGCCCGAGCACACCGCCGATGACCTCCAACTGGTTAAAGTCCAAAACGATGCCCATCAAGGCCACAAACACGGCGGCTACACCCAGGATGAGGCCCGTTCTCACACTCGTTATCACAGCATTGCGCAATTCGCTCATTTTCTATACCTCTCTCTCCCTACAAGGTTCGTTGTCAAGGTTGGGATTTGGGATTTTT
This sequence comes from Anaerolineales bacterium, assembly GCA_004377365.1. Lineage (GTDB taxonomy): Bacteria > Chloroflexota > Anaerolineae > E26-bin7 > E26-bin7 > E26-bin7. The sequence continues at coordinate 2,796 of SOHZ01000451.1, forward strand.
ATTGTTAGGCCTTCTTCCCAGTCAGGACCTCACCCATGATGCCGGTGGGCCGGAAGATGAGGACGACTACCAACATGGTGAAGGCGATGACGTCCTTCAGTTGACTGGGACTGGGGACGCCCAGCCCATCGAAGAAGAGCGTAGGTCCTATGTTCTCAAAGATGCCCAGGAAAAATCCCCCGAACATGGCCCCGGGTATGTTGCCGATCCCCCCCAGAACAGCGGCGGTGAAAGCCTTGATGCCCGGCATAAAGCCCATGGTGTGGGTAACTTGCTTGTTGTAGAGGGCGAAAAGCACGCCAGCCGCGCCGGCCAGGGCGGCCCCAACGGCAAAAGTAGTGACGATCACCCGATCCACGTCAATGCCCATCAAAGCGGCCACCTCTTTATCCTCAGCCACGGCGCGGATGGATTTGCCCGTTTTGGTTTGTTGCACGAACCAGTAGAGCCCGATCATCATCAAGACGGCGGCCACAAAAACGATGGCGTGGATATGTAGAATCCGAAGCTCCCCTATTTGCCAATAGCCGCTGAGAGCCTTCACGTCAGGGTAGCGCTTCATGCCCGAGCCGAACAGACGGGCGAAGGCATACTGCAGGAAGAAGGAGGCGCCGATAGCGGTGATCAGGGGCACCAGACGGGGGGCCGTACGCAGAGGCCGGTAGGCGACCCGTTCCAGCACAACGGAAAGGGTGATGGAAACGGTCATGGCCACGGCAAACACGATCAGCAGGGCTATAAGCGGCTGCTCGTCCATGAAGCCGGACTGTTGGAAAGCATTGGCCACGTAAGAAGCGATGTAGGTCCCGCTCATGAAAATCTCACCGTGGGTAAAGTTGATCATGAACAGCACACCATAGACCATGGTGTAGCCCAGAGCGATGAGAGCGTATACGCCCCCCTGGGCCAATCCAAAAATGAGGAAAGATATCCAGTCTTCTGTTCCGTATATGGGGGCCATGTTCTGGCCCCGGGGCACGGTTTCGTAGACAAGCACTTCCTCGGATGAGCCACTCCCTTGTTCGGAGGAACTGGCCTCGTCCGTGTCCTCCAGAGGGACCACGGTGTCTGCCCCTTTGGGCAGGCGTGCCTTGTCTTTGATACGAATCGCTGTCCCTATTTCAACCCTGACATGGGGAATGTCGCCAGGTCCTAACTGCCCCACGACCCGCAATCGAACCGGCATATCACGATCGGCCTGGGCGATATCGGCCTGCCGCACGGCGTAGCCATCCACCGTGGCAGCCCTGGAGGTCACCGTGGCGATCACGCCCCAGATGGCGACGGCCAGAATGGCGAAGCCGATCCCCCACACCACCAGGTCAACAATCGTAACTCGTGCTAAACGGTGACGCATCTTTCCTCCTTTTCAGTATTAGTGCTGTTTCACATCACTAACCTTGACTTTCTGCGGTCACCTGCGAGCTCTCGGGTTGACGCCTGTGGGTCAAAAACTGCCCCAAAAGGGCGATTGGGGGCCATTATTGGCATCCGTCAGGCAGTTTGTGTCGCCAATGAGCGTAGCCTAAAAGTCAAGGTCTGCTTTGTGAAAGTGCATTAGTATCAGGTAGTCGGTATTGACTTGGGTTTGGTTAAAGTGGCTTGGGGAGTAGAGCCTTCAGGCGGGAAAATCCGGCTAAAGCCTCGACTCCAATCGCCCCTAAAAGAATAACTTCCGCCCAAGACCACCTCTGGATCTGTCATTGCGAGCGGAGCGAAGCAATCCCCGAGGTGCAATTGCTGTCAACGGTGGAGATTGCTTCGTCACTTCGTTCCTCGCAATGACACCCTCTGAACGCTCACCAGAAAGACTTCCCTCCTGTGGCGCAACGGTGTCGCGTCAGACGAGGATCTTGCTCAAGAATAACTTGGTCCTCTCCTCTTTGGCCAAATCTGGATTTTCCGCAGCGGCCTTCATCTCTGCGGATGTCATCTCTTCCACTATTTTGCCCTCGTCCATGAAGATGATGCGGTCGGCAGCCTCTTTAACAAAGCCCATCTCGTGGGAGACCACCAGCATGGTCATCCCTTCCCTGGCCAGGTCCAGCATCACATCCAGCACCTCTTTGATCATCTCCGGGTCGAGAGCCGAGGTGGGCTCATCGAACATCATAATCTTGGGCTGCATGGCCAGGGCTCTGGCGATGGCCACCCGCTGCTGCTGTCCGCCGGAGAGTTGGGACGGATACGAATCAGCTTTCTCAGGAATGCCTACTTTGGCCAGTTGCTCGCGGGTTATTCTCTCCGCCTCTTCCCGCGAGCGCTTGCGCACGACGCGCTGGGCCAGGGTGACGTTTTCCAGGGCGGTGAGGTGAGGGAAGAGGTTGAACAGTTGGAAAACCATACCTATCTCTTCGCGTACTTTGTTGATATCGGTCTTGGCATCCGTCAAGTGAATGCCATCCACGATGATGTGGCCCCTGTCAATGGACTCCAGGTGGTTGACACACCGCAGGAGAGTGCTCTTACCCGAACCACTGGGGCCGATGATGACCACCACCTCACCTCTCTTGACGTTGAGGCTTACACCGCGGATAGCTTCAACGTTGCCACGACGGAAAGTCTTGTGGATCTCGTGAATCTCAATAATGATGTCATCGTTATCTTTCATTTGCTCTTTCCTCCGCTAAAATACTCGACAATCCTGTCATTGCGAGCGGAGCGAAGCAATCTCTCATAGCTGCTTTCTGAGATTGCTTCGTCGCCGCCCGCCACGCTTCGCTCGCGGCTTCGGCTCCTCGCAATGACAGGGAAGTGTGACATTGTCAAGAATAGCCTTCTCGATGAGTCCCTTTGAACACAATCTGGCTCAGGACTTTCATGTCCATATTGCCACCTGACAATATCACGGCCACCTTCTTCCCTTTCAAATCCACTTTGCCGGAGAGCAAAGCGGCCACGCCCACAGCCCCAGACCCCTCTACTACCAGTTGAGCCGCCTGTAAGAGAAGAAACACAGCTTCATAGATCTCTTCCTCACTGACAAGAACCACCTCGTCAATGAGATCCCTGGCGATGGTAAAAGGCACGATGCCAAAGCCGCCCGCCAGACCCTCGGCGATGGTGGGGGCTGCATCGTATTTCTCGTAGCAGTGGCCCTCTTTCAAGGAGAGGTAGGCTGAGGGCGAGGCCTCGGTCTGGACGCCGATGACTCGCACCTGGGGATTGATGGCTTTGGCGGCCACCGCTGTCCCGGCAACGAGCCCTCCCCCCCCGATGGGCACCAGGATGGCCTCCACCTCGGGCAACTGCTCCATGATCTCCAGGCCCACAGTGCCCTGACCAGCCACTACCAAAGGGTCATCGTAGGTATGAACAAAAGTCAGACCCCGCTCCCTCTGGAACTCTTTGGAGATGTCGTGGGCCTCATCGAAGGTAGCGCCCTCCAGAATGATCTCGACGTCAAACTCGGCCAGCTTGTCTATCTTGGAGGAAGGGGTATTCGTGGGCATAAAGATGGTGACCGGCACCCCACCCAGGGCCCGCGCAGCGTAGGCCACTCCTACGGCAAAGTTACCCGACGAAACGGCCACTACCCCTCTGTCCCTCTCCGCGGACGATAGGCTGGCCATCTTGTTGATGGCTCCGCGCACTTTGAAGGCACCCGTCTTCTGCCAGTTCTCCAGTTTGAGATAAACGTCGCTGGCTACTTTCCGGCTGAGGAGGAAGGAGTATTCCAGAGGTGTCTTTCTGAGCAGGCGAGCCAGGTTGCGCCGCGCCACGAGGATGTCGCCCAGAGCTAGTGCGATCTTTGCACCTGACTGCTCGCTCATCGTGCCCTCAGGGGGCAATGGTTTGACAGGATCACCATGATAGCCCTCTCGCTCCAAACGCTGCTCTCCCCCTCACTCCTGCGGGAACTCTAGCTTTCGGACGGTAACCTTCTCCAATCTTTCTTCGTCCACCTCGACGCCGATGCCCGGTCCCCGGGGCACGGCCATCATGCCCTCCGAGGTAATCTCGAAAGGAGGCCAGACCAGGTCTTGCTCGTAATATCGCTTGCTGGCAGAAATGTCCCCCGGCAGTTGAAAGTTGGGCAAACTGGCCAGAGCCACGTTGTGGGCCCGTCCAATGCCCGTCTCTAACATCCCTCCGCACCAGACGGGTGCCCCCCGTTCCTGGCAGAGATCGTGAATCTGCTTGGCCCGGTATAGTCCCCCAACTCGACCAGGCTTGATGTTGATGATGCGGCAACTCTCCAGATCGAGAGCCTGACGGGCGTGGTCAGGGGTGTGAATACTCTCGTCCAGACAGAGGGGAGTCTGGATCTGGCTCTGCAACCTGGCGTGATCCACGATATCATCGTAGCCCAGGGGCTGCTCGATCATCAGCAGGTGATACTCATCCAGAGCCGTAAAAAGGTCCGCGTCGTCCAGGGTATAGGCCGAGTTGGCGTCCACCATCAGACGAATGTGGGGGAAGACTCGCCTGACTTCTCTGACGACCGAAAGATCCCAGCCTGGCTTGATCTTGATCTTTACGCGACGGTAGCCTTCCGCCAGGAAAGCCTCAGTGCGCTTCAGCAGGTCAGAGGGAGTGGCCTGGATGCCGATGCTGACGCCACACTCGATCTCGTCTCTTGTGCCCCCCAAGGTCTCAGCCAGGGACACCCCCTCCTGCCTGGCTGACAGGTCCCAGAAAGCTTCCTCCAGGCCGGTCTTGGCCATATTGTGGCCACGCACGGGGGCAAAGAGGTCGATCAACTGGGCTGCGCTTTCCACCTCTCGGCCCAGCATCATCGGTATCAGGAAATCCCGCTGTAGATGCCAGCAGGTCTCGATGGTTTCGTAGGAATACCAGGGCCCGGCCATGGAGGCCGTCTCTCCATAGCCCACCATCCCTTGGCTGAAAAGCTTGACGATGATGGCGTCCCGTTTCTCCTGTCGCCCAAAGCTGGTCTCGAAAGGGTGGGCCAGGGGCAGGCGGATGTGCCAAAGCTCTACCCTCTCAATTCTCACGGTCTCCCCCGACCCGTCGGCTCAACGTTTGTTTCCTTTGCGCCCGTATCTTATAACACTTCACTGCTACAAAAGTATCGCCGACATCGTTAGCTGGAAGCTAGCTTCTTTGCCCGCGACACTAAGCCAACTCGAAATCCCGCTGCAAAAAGTAGAAATTGTGCCTTTGCCCTTCCTGCACCTCGCTGATGAACTCGGTGGCGACGTAGCCAGCTCCGAAGCAATGCTCGAAAATCACCCTGGTCTGCGCCCGCCACTCCCTGGCCAGACCCATGCCGGCGCTTTTGATGGCCTGAAAATCGGCCGGGATCTCGACCAGGACGGCTTCGGCCTCTGGTGCTCGATCGTCCGTCTCGCTTCGAAGGAGCCCCCGCCTGCCGAACTCGGTCCGATTGGCTCTCTCCGCCCCCCTGTCCAGCGCCTTGTCCAACGTCAGCTTACCGTGGCGGGATTCCAGGCGCTCTTCGACCCGCTGGCTGCGCACCCACCACTCGATCTCGAAGCGGTCCGTCGGAAGGCCAAGATGCAGTTGGATGCCGGTATCACCATACACATCCGGGAGGTAGGTCCGGCAGATGACGCCCAGTTTGCCGATGTTCAGAGAAGCGTTCGTACCCTCCAGGGGGTCATAGGTCCAGGTCGCCAGGTCGAGACCTTGGGCCAGGACGTGCTCCCGCTGGGCGAGTTTGAGACGGTAGCCAATCTGTTGCCCCTGATACTCGGGCAAGACGCCAGCCATGTGAGAGCAGTGCTTGACCTGTCCCTGATCGGTCATGCCCAGGAAGCCGAAGACGAAACCGACCATCGTCCCCTGCTCGTCGAAGGCTCCCAACACCAGACCGCCATTCTTCTGGGTGGTAAGGAGGAGGTGCAGGGGAACGACGCTGGTGTCCTCCATACCCCACACCCGGCGTTGTAGCTCCTCACATTGATGGAACTCGGCTGTGTCTTTCAACGCCCTGATGGAGATGTCGTTCGTCTGCATATCCTGTCAGGCAGATTTTTCGTTAGTCCTTGTCTCGCTCGAGCTCGAAGGTTAGGCAGTGCGGTCCTTGGCCATAGTCCACGAACTCTGTCAGATCTGGGTCGTAAATCTTCAGGCCAAGGGACTTTAAGATCTGGTTGACATACGTGTTGGTCTTGAACGATATCACACGATCATTCCCCAGGCACAGTACGTTAAGGGCAACCTCGCCTTCAACTTTATCCGCTGGGATGTCAACCAGCTCATATTCCCGACCCTCAAGAAAGCCGAGGAACCACTCAGGGACCTCGCTCTTCATGATAATGGCGAGCTTCTTAGCCACGGGGGCGAACACACAGTCCAGGTGCGTCCACTTTTGGGGGATTACTATCCCATGCACCTTGATCCCCATCCCCTCAAAGATCTCCTGGGCGTTTTGGATCCCTGGCCACGTGCTGCGCTCACCAATCCCAGTGGCAAGGTTCCTCTCATCAATATACCTGTTGTCCCCCCCCTCCCAGCAACCACGCTCAATACGGCCAAAGATCTTATAGCCTAGCTTCTTGAGTTGTTTCTCCCCAGCGACCTGTTCCCCCCGGCGCTCGGAATACTTGAAGCGACCGATCACGACGCCCTCGGGCGAGTTAACGGCAAAATCCCGCGCGTTTACTGCGTAGTGGCGCGTGGGATCGGGCTCCTCAGTGTAGTAGATTTCGACACCTGCATTACGTAGGGCATCGGCCAACTCGTCGTGCTGGGCTTGCGCCTTCTTTTTGTCTATCTCCGCGCCTCGTTCAATTGCTGTCCGCGCAAAGTCGTCTACTGGAACAAGCTCGTAGTACGTAGGTGGGCATAGCAAGACCTTGCGCAGTACACCGGTGCTGTTGAAGACAGGCATGGTAACGCTCCCTATCCTATATCCTATGATGCTGGAACCAGCAAGTGTTCACCCCAATTACTACCGTTCCCCTCAACTGCCATAAGACGGATAAACTCGCTGGATGATGTCATTCTTCAACAGCCATCCTCCGTTCCAACGTCTTCACCCCTAACGACAGCAAGAGGATCATGCATAGATAAAGGAAGGTCACCGTGTTCCAGGTCTCAAAGGTGCGGAAGGTCCTGGCGCGATTCAGTTTGCCCAGGTGGGTGAGCTCCCTCACGGCCAGGACCGAGATCAAGGAGGAATCCTTCACCATGGCGATAAAGTCATTGCCCAGGGGAGGCAGAACACGGCGAATCGCCTGGGGCAGAATGACGTACCGCATGGCCTGAAAGTAGCTCATCCCCAGGGAACGAGCAGCCTCCATCTGTCCTCTCTCGATGGACTGGATGCCCGCGCGGAACACCTCCGCCTCGAAAGCGGCGTAGGCGAAGGCCAGCCCCGCAATCGCCCTGGCTAACATATTCACGTCCTTGATGTTGAGCTCGGCCATAGAGTCGGCCAGCCCCATCAGAGGACCAACGGCCAGGTTCTCGAGCATCGCGGCGCCCAAGCTGTTCAGCAACTGGACGGTGAGAGGTGTCACCACGTAGGCGAAGTAGATGATCAGGACCAGGATAGGGATACCCCTCACCACCTCGACGTACACGGAAGAGACAGTGTAGAAAACCACGTTCTTCGAGACCCGTCCCAGGCCGGCGATGAGCCCCAGAACCAGGGCGGTGCCGAAGGAGATGAGGCTCACCAGGACGGTGAGTCGAACGCCGGCGATGAGGAAGTCGAAGGCGTCCTGATAGGTTTCGGATGTAAACAGGAAATAGACGATGAGCACTCCCAGCAACAGGATGATCAAGGCCCACCAGGGCACCTGCGCCAGTTTCCCGGTCCAGGGGATCAACTTGGACCGGCGCTTCTCAGTTTGACTCGTGATAGCCATTGGGCGCTCCTTATCAAGCCAGCGGGAGGTTCGAAGAGTCAGGGCAACTGTGAACTGCGGGGCGCCTCTGGCGCCCCGCAGCCCATTCTCTCCGAGGTGTCTCCTCCCGACCTACTTAATCGGCCGGTGAGCAGGGCCGAAGGATCCACTTCTCGCAGATCTCATCCATCGTGCCATCGGCGAACATTTCCTGCAAAGCCCAGTTGAAGGGCTCGACAAGATCGCTGAGGGGCGGGAAGGGGAAGGCCAGGAACTCGCCACCGGTCGCGGGGAAGGCGACCTTCAATTTGTCAGGGTTCTCGCCCATGAAGCCAATGGCTGCGACCTCGTCTATGATGACGGTATCTACATCACCGGCCATCAGGGCCACAACAGGCATGTCGTAGGTGTCAAAGCTCACCACTCTCTCCTCGCCGACGAGCTTCATGGCGGTGATCTCATTGGTGGTCCCGATCTGGGTGCCAATGTCCAGATCCGAGGCCACCAGGCTCTCCTCGTCGGCGAGCCCCGGCCGGTCATCGTCAGCTCGGACCAGGACCACCTGGCCGTACTCGATGTAGGGATCTCCGTAGTCAACGATCAGAGATCGAGGCAGGGTGAGGGTGATGCCGTCAAAGGCCACGTCATACTCGCCCGCCGCCATGGCCTCAAACAGGCCCTCCCAGGCCGCTTCCACGAAGACCGGCGTGCAGTTCAGTTTTTCGCAGATGGCGCGCCCGACGTCATAGTCCCACCCCACCGCCTCATTGGTCTCCTCGTCTATGTAGTTGAAGGGCGGATAGGCGTTCTCCACCGCGATGCGGACCTCTCGACCGCCTAGATCCTTCGCCGGTCCAGTCGGTGGGCATTCTGGTACCGGTGGGCATTCTGGGCATTCTGGTGCCGGGCCGCAGGCCGCCAGCCCCAGACTGAGAACTACCACGATCGCCAAAACGGTCCAAAGTTTCCCTTTCATTTTCTATCTCCTCCTTAAAGATTTAGTCTTTACTACACTTTCGCTTGCTCTCGCTGGATTGGAGCACCTGTCCTGTTCTACCTTCGATCCAGCGACAACTGTGCTCTGGCCAAAAAGGGAGCCCAACCCTGTGTATACCGTAGCCCAGAGCGATCTACTTGATAGGGTCTGGCTAAAATGGCTTGGGGAGTGGAGCCTTTAGGCGGAAAAAGTCGGCTAAAGCCTCGACTCCAAGTTGTTTTAGCCACACCCATTTGATAACCTTGCTAGGCCTGATCACCTCCCTTTCCAGGATTCTAAAATAGAGTCCCCCGCCGTGGCAGAAAGACGAAAACATCAACACCACCAACATCTCCACCTTTGACAAGTTTGACAGAATATGTGGTCGCTATCTTTCGTTCTGCGTCACAACATGGGGGACGCCCTATCCCAAACTTACAGAGATACCCTGAAGAGCTACAAACATCAGCCAAAGCCGAAACCAACCAACTCACAACGGAGCAACTTGCCTACTGAAGCAAGCCGCTCAGTCCAGAAGCAATTCACTCAAGCTATGTAACTACTCACCCTGTCATTGCGAGGAACGAAGTGACGAAGCAATCTCATTGTCGCTCATCTGAGATTGCTTCGCTACGCTCGCAATGACATCGTCCAGAGCTATCCCGAGAGTGAGCCGATCACTTTTCAGACAACCCTGAGCAGTTACCAAGCTATCAGGTCATGTAACCCATTCATATTCAATTGAGAACTGTATCATACGGCCTAATGCTGCTGGCTATTATAATAAAAGTCGGGAGATTTGTCAAGAATGTGGTTGTGCCAACAGGAACACACTAATACACTCGTTGCTATTGACAGAAACGGTCAGCAATGTTATACTACTATTTACCTTCCTCAAGACACACCAGGGCCGTCACTTCAACGCCGTGGTTGTCACCGGTCCAGGTGCTGCTGGAGATAATCGGCAAATTCGATTCAAAAACAGAAAGGAGCCCGGTGGTGAAAAAGAGATTGTTTTTAGTTGCCATGTTAGTTGCTGCCCTGTTCCTGGCTGGCTGCATCACGCTGAAGATCGAGAACGATATCAGGCCCAATGGAAGCGGGACAAAGTCGCAGATCATCGCTGTGGACATGGAAGCGATAGAGGGCTTTGCGCAATCCATGGGCGTGACGCCAGAGCCAGGTGCGGAAGAGGAGAACCCCCTGGAAGACAGTTTCGGGGAATTGGAACAGAATGCGGCTACCGTTCCTGGAGCCACCGTGGAAGAGTACAGGGATCCGGCCACCGGCCGCGAGGGGGTTAAGGTGATTGCGCCTTTCGCCAGTCTCGACGAACTCGTCGCTCTCAGCTCGACCGAGTTGTTCGGCAGTGTGGATGCCATCAGTTTCCAGCAGAGCGGCAGCAGCACTGTAATGAACATCACTGTATCCACCGGCGATCTCGGTGAGGAAGTATCAGAATCCGCCGGAGAGAGTGGCGGGGAAGAAGCCACGCCAAGCCCGGACGAGGAGGCCGCGCAGCAGCAGATGCTGCAAATGATGAACATAGAATTCACCTATTCCGTGATTGTGCCTGGCGTAATTGCCGACTATGACCCCAAAGACAGCGCCACCGTAGAGGGAAACAAGATAACATGGGACCTGAGCCAGGCGCTTCTGGAAACAGAGGCGGATTCTGTAGCTATGATGGTGCAATGGGAAAGTGGTGGTGCCCCTCCACCCCCAGCAGCGCCTCCGGCTGAGGCTACGCCCGGTGCACCATCGCCCCAACCACAGCCACCATCACAGCCCGTCGTGACGCCTGGTGCTGGTGGGCCTGGTCTTCAGCCTCCTGCCCCTGAGGAAAAGAAGGCTTGCCTGCCCTGCTGCCCAGCAGGACTCCTTCCCCTAGGTCTGATCGGGTCCGGAGCCTTGCTTCTCACGAGGAAAAGGCTTCCGCTGAGCTAGCACAGTCTTAATACTTGCAGTTGGCCATAAGTTAGGCTATAATAGCGCGGGAGTGTCCGGTAACTCAGGGACGGTGGTATTGGATTGCCAGGACGATGACCTGGACCCCATAGCGTCGGGCAAGCTATGGCGTCTAGGCTCAATACCGTTCGGATGAGGGAGCGAGCGCTGGTTGAGTAGGCTCGTAGTGCGGCGGAGAGCTATATCGAAACAAAGCGAGCGGTTTCTCGGGGGTTCCGATCATGTTTGAGGCGGCGCTGTGGCCTCGAGACGATACGCTGCGCTACCCGGCCGACGGCGCTTAACCGAAAGTTTCCGAACACTCTCAAGCTCAATGGACTCGTGGGTGAGAAGGCGGAGCAAATGGGCTTTTTCTCTAGGAGCGGTTTCAGACTGAAATGGCTGTGCGCAGGCCTGGGGGTCAAGCGCTGGCTGCTCCTTTTGGGTTTGGGGGTCATAGTCATCGGCCTCGGCCTGGGCTATTTGCTTCGCGACCTCTACGGGACCTGGGCCTTTCCCCTCGCTTTCCACTACCTCACGTTGCAGTTCATCCCATATTCGGTGCGCGCTCTGCTCCTTGGAGCGGCAGGCCTGAGTGCGATAGTGGTTGCTATCGTGCAACTCACCCGGTCGCCATTGGGGGCTTCTCTGCGCTCGGGCCAGGAGAGCACAGTGGAGGCTGCCTATCCCCCTCACCAGTCCAGCCAAGGCCCTAAAGTGGTAACCATCGGCGGGGGCACGGGCCTCTCTACTCTGTTGAGAGGTCTGAAGGAATACACTTCGGACATCACAGCTATCGTGACCGTGGCGGACGATGGTGGCAGTTCAGGCCGCTTGCGGCGGGAGTTGGGGCTGCTGCCCCCGGGCGACTTTCGCAATTGCATTGCCGCCTTGGCCGATGCCGAACCGCTGACCACCCAGCTTTTTCAATATCGTTTCGGCAGAGGGGTAGGACTGGATGGGCACAGTTTCGGCAATCTCTTCATCGCCGCTATGGCCGGTGTGACAGGCGATTTTGAACGGGCCATTCTCGAGTCCAGCCGGGTGCTGGCCGTGCGAGGGCAGATCGTGCCTTCGACTTTGCAAAATGTGACTCTCTGCGCTGATCTACGTGGGGAGGACGAGGCCCGGGGGAAACTCTGCCGCGTTGAAGGCGAGTCACGTATACCAGAGGCCGGTCTCCCTATTGAACGGGTTTTCCTGCAGCCAGAACGGGTGCGGGCCTATCCCGGTGCCTTGCGCGCTATTCTCAGTGCAGACCTCATCTTAGTTGGGCCAGGCAGTTTGTACACCAGCATCTTGCCCAATCTCCTCGTGGAAGACATCACTCAAGCCATCCGCGCCTCCCAGGCAGTCAAGATGTACATTTGCAACGTGGCTACCCAGGTGGGCGAGACGGATCATTTCACCGTAGGCGATCACGTGCAGGCCCTACAAGATCACGTGGGGAAGGATGTCTTTCACTACGTATTGGCCAACGACAACTTTAGCGCTCAACTCCCTCCCCAGGCGAACATAGAGTTCGTGCCGGTAACCTATGAGGCGTCAGAGGAATATCAGGTGATCACAGCAGATCTGATGGATCTGGATAATGCCTGGCGTCACGATTCAAAGAAATTGGCCCGCAAGGTGATAGAGTTCTATTACCAACAACGGGGTCATAGAACAGGAGAGGTGGCCCAGGCCACGGAGATTCACTGATTCATTGATGGTTGCCTTTAGGGGCAAAGAAACCTGGTTTTTCTTGCAAGAGGAACCCCGTTGGTCCCTGAAATGCACCTGCAGCCAGCACTACCTGGCCTGTGGAGCGCCAAAAACCAGGTTTCTGATCTAACCATTGAGGAGGAATACAAAGATGGCTGTCAAAGTCGGTATCAACGGATTCGGTCGCATTGGACGTCAGGTCCTCAAGGCCGTAGGAGAATACTATCCGGAAACCATCGAGGTGGTAGCTGTCAACGACCTCTTCGACGCGGAGACCAATGCTCAACTGCTGAAATACGACTCGAACTATGGCCGTTTTCCTGGCCAGGTGGAGGTCAGGGGAGGCAATCTGATCGTCAATGGTCAGGAAATTAAGGTGTTTGCCGAGCGTGACCCGGCCAAACTGCCCTGGGGCGAGCTGGGGGTAAACATCGTGGTGGAATCCACCGGTGTGTTTCGCGAGGCTTCGAAGGCAGCCTGGCACATCGAGGCCGGGGCGAAGAAGGTGATCATCAGCGCTCCAGCCAAAAACGAGGATATCACCATCGTCCTGGGTGTCAACGAGGAGAAGTACGATCCCCAGAAGCATCACATCATCTCCAACGCTTCCTGCACCACCAACTGCCTGGCCCCGGCGGCCAAGGTAGTCAACGATGCGTTTGGCATCGTCAAAGGGCTGATGACCACCATCCACTCTTACACCAACGACCAGCGCATCCTGGATTTGCCTCACAAGGACCTGCGGCGGGCGCGGGCGGCGGCGTTGAACATCATCCCCACCACCACCGGGGCAGCCAAAGCCGTGGCCCTGGTCATTCCAGAGTTGGCTGGTAAGTTCGACGGCTATGCCCTGCGTGTACCCACTCCTACAGTCTCTGTGGTAGACTTTGTCGCTACAGTGGAGAAGCCGACGACGACTGAAGAGCTGCGGGCCGCCTTCAAGGCTGCGGCTGAGGGCTCCATGAAAGGCATCCTGGGCTACAACGAGGAACCATTGGTCTCCATGGACTATAAGGGGGATGCCCGCTCCAGCATCGTGGATGCCCAGTTCACCCAGGTTTTGCAAGGGGACATGGTCAAGGTCGTCGCCTGGTACGACAACGAGTGGGGCTACTCCTGCCGGGTGGCTGATTTGATAGACTACATTGCCAGAAAGGGCCTGTAGGATGCTCAGATTTTTGACAATAATACTGATGTCTGATAAAATAGACGAGTCTGAACCCTACCCACAGCACATCACAGGCGATGTAGGCGGGGGACCATCAAGTGTACATCGTTTTCAATCCAAGGTGAGCGGACTTTAGGCAGGGTTGGATACCCCACATAGGGGTGGTCTAACCCTCTTTTTCCGCTTTGACTAACACAGTGAGGAGGTCGGGAATGAGTAAATTGACAGAGATTCGCTGGCATGGGAGAGGCGGACAGGGTGTGGTGACCGCCGGCAAACTTTTGGCCGAGACGGCCCTGGGAACCGGCCAATATTTTCAAGCTTTCCCGGACTATGGCCCGGAGCGGATGGGCGCGCCCATCAAGGCTTACACCCGTCTCAGTTCCGAGCCCATTGACCTGCACTGTCAGATCGAGGAACCCAACGTGGTGCTGGTTCTCGATCCGACGCTGCTAAGCACCGTCCCGGTGACCGAAGGCTTGAAGGAAGACGGTGTCCTGTTAGTGAACACGCCGCAATCTCCGTCCGAAATCCGAGAGATGACGAGCTTCAAGACGGGCAGGGTGTTCACCGTGGACGCCAGCCACATTGCCATCGAGGAGATCGGACGCGAGATCACCAACACGCCGATGATTGGCGCCCTGGCCAAGGCCACGGGACTCTTTGAGATTGGCGATCTGATTGACCAGACCCGCAAGCGGTTTACCAAGTTGATGATGAAAGACGACATCATTGAAGCCAATGTGCGGGCCATGCGTCGTGCAGTGGAAGAAGTAGAGGAGGGATAGCATGGCGAAAAATGGAACCGGTTGGAAAGACATTCCTATCGGGGGAATGATCCTGGAGGCGGGCAACGCCGTCGAGTATCCCACGGGTGGCTGGAGGGCTTTCCGCCCCATTTGGGAAGCTGATCGCTGCATTCACTGCCTGCTGTGTTGGGTCATGTGTCCCGATTCGAGCATTATCATCGAGGATAGCAAGATGACAGGCATTGACCTGGTGCACTGCAAAGGTTGCGGCATCTGCGCTGAGGTATGTCCGGATAAGGTCAAATGCATTGACATGGTCGAAGAGGGCAAGGCAGCAGAACTGGAGGGAGAATAAGCGATGAGCGAATTCAAAGCACTGGACGGCAACTCCGCTGTCGCTGAGGCAATGCGGCAGATTGACCCCGACGTGGTGGCCGCCTATCCTATCACGCCTCAGACTTCTACGGTGCAGACATTTTCGAACTTTGTGGCCGATGGTCTGGTGCAGACCGAGTTCGTCACAGTGGAGAGTGAGCACAGTGCCATGAGCGCCTGCGTCGGCGCATCGGCAGCGGGGGCGCGAGTCATGACGGCCACCTCGTCAGCGGGACTGGCCCTGATGTGGGAGATTGTCTATGTAGCGGCCAGCAACCGGCTGCCGATTGCGATGCTGGTGGTCAATCGTGCGCTCTCGGCGCCCATCAACATCCACTGCGATCACTCGGACAGCATGGGCACGCGGGACGCGGGCTGGGTGCATCTCTTTGCTGAGAATCCGCAAGAGGCCTACGACAATGCCTTTCAGGCCCTGCGCATCGCTGAGCATCCAGACGTGCTGTTGCCGGTGATGTTCATGCACGATGGTTTCATCACCAGCCACGGCCTGGAGCGGGTGGAGACCTATGACGATGCCGAGGTGAAGGATTTTGTCGGCGAGTACAAATCGGCCCATCCGCTGCTGGATTGGCGCAACCCCGTCACCTACGGCCCGTTGGACTTTTACGACTACTACTTTGAGCATAAGCGCCAGCAGGTGGAGGCGATGGAGAACGTCAAGCAGGTCATCATTGACGTGGGCAAAGAGTTCGGCGAAAAGTTTGGCCGCACCTATGGCCTGTTCGAGACTTACAAGCTGCAGGACGCCGACGTCGGCGTGGTGGTGCTCGCGTCTACGGCGGGCACGGCCAAGGCGGCGGTGGACAACCTGCGACAGCAAGGACTCAAGGTGGGCCTGCTCAGGCCGCGCGTCTTCCGCCCCTTCCCGGCGGAAGAACTGGTGGACGCGCTCAAGCATCTGAAGGCCATTGGGGTGATGGATCGCTCCATATCCTTCGGGGCGATGGGCAACGCTGGGCCGCTTTTCTTGGAACTCCTGGCGGCTTTGCAGGTCTATGGCAACGGCCGCATCCCTGTGTCGAATCACGTTTTTGGCCTGGGTGGGCGGGACATTGTACCTTCGCAGATCGAGACTGTCTTTCATGACGCACTGAAGATGGCCGAGACCGGCAAGCCGGAGCGACTGGTCACCTACCTGGGTGTGCGGGAATAGGAGTGAGAACATGGCAACGAAATTGACACTGAAAGAGCTTTCCAAGCGAGAAGATCGGCTTGCGCCAGGGCATCGCCTCTGTGCCGGTTGCGGTGAGTCCATCATCGTGCGACAGATACTGACAGCCATTGACGAACCGGTCGTCATCGCCAACGCCACCGGCTGCCTGGAGGTGGCGACGACGATTTATCCTTATACTGCCTGGCGGGTGCCCTGGATCCACAGCGCTTTCGAGAACGCCGCCTCCACCATCAGCGGTGCAGAGAGTGCGTACCAGGCGATGGTCAAGCGCGGGCGCATCGAGGATGAGAACGTCAAGTTCCTCGCCTTCGGCGGCGACGGTGGTACCTATGACATCGGCCTCCAGGCTCTCTCCGGCGCGCTGGAGCGAGGCCACCAGTTCATGTACGTCTGCCTGGACAATGGAGCGTACATGAACACCGGCATCCAGCGTTCCAGCGCCACGCCCTACGGCGCGCACACCACCACCTCGCCGGCGGGCAAGGTGATCCCCGGCAAGCAGCAGTTCCGCAAAGACCTGACGGCCATCGTCGCGGCCCACAACATTCCCTACGTGGCCCAGGCCTCGCCCCATCGGTGGAAGGACCTGATGCAGAAGACGCGCAAGGGTGTGGCAGCCAACGGCCCTGCTTTCATCAACGTCCTCTCCTCTTGCAACCGGGGCTGGCGGCACCCCACCGAGCAAGCCATCGAGATCAGCCGCCTGGCAACGGAGACTTGCTACTGGCCGCTGTTTGAGGTCCAAGATAGCGAGTGGAAGTTGAACTACAAGCCGAAAGAAAAGCTGCCCGTCGAGGAGTGGATCAAGCGGCAGGGGCGCTTCCGCCACCTTTTCAGGCCGGAGTTCAGGCACGTCATTGATGAACTCCAGGCCGAGGTGGACCGCAGGTGGGAGAGACTCCTCAGGCTGTGCGGTGAGGCCTAGGCTTTTAGGTTAGGGCACTCAGAGGGTAGCGATGCGACAGGCAGAGCTACCCTCTTTTCATTTAGGCGAGTCCGATTCGATGGGAAAACAGTGGGTTCTCTAAGACATTGTAAACTCAGGCCAAGTGTGATACAATAGGAAACAGCGAAAAGTGCTCCGGGTAGGACTTAACCGCCACCTTATCTGATATAGTTTGACTGTAAACAAGTCAGCCAGGAGAACTGTATGTTTGACCGCATCCTAAAACGAATGCGGGAGAAAATCCGTACGCGACAGTACGTAATGACCTTACACGCTGAAGAGGAAATGGATGACGATGGCTTATCCATTTTTGATGTCGAGCGTGGTATCCTTACCGGCAAGATTGTCGAACGGCAGGAAGACCGCGTCACAGAAGCGTGGAAGTACCTTGTCGAAGGGCAAACAATTGCAGGTGATCCAGTAGTCATAGTTGCCAAGTTGAGTGTCACTGGCAAGCTGGTGATCATCACTGTGTATCTGGTGTAAACAGCAAGGAGAAACCGATGATTTGCGATATTTGTGGACAGGAAGGTGCTCGCGTTCGTTACATAACACGTAGTTACGGCAAAGGTGAAAACTTGCTCGTCATTGAGAATGTCCCCGTTATCAGTTGTCCGCATTGTGGAGAAAGTTATCTCGCCGCCGAAACATTACACGAGATTGAACGCATCAAACTGCATCGGCAGGATTTTGCCACAGAACGTCCTGTACCTGTTGCGGTTTTTGGTTAGCACTTTCCCAGTGGGGGTGGGCTGACAAGTCTCGCTGCACCCGACCGCGCTCCGGGATGGTGGCTATTTTGAACCGCGGAGCCCGCTGAGACCGCCTACGGGGAGACTGCCGAGCCCCGATTCAATGGGAAAACAGTGGGCTCTACTGGAGTTGTAGCATAAGCCGTTGTATCTGCACTCAGTCATAGGGAACTATCAGTTGGCTGCGACAGGGATTGGAATTCCTTGATGAAATTATCAAGGCCGTACCATGTGTATGGTACGGCCTTTTATTTCCCCTTTGCTTCATGGCAGTTGATGAAGTCGGTTGACCTGGCATAAGGGCGAGTTGTGTGGCAAAGTCACGTCGCGTATGGTTCTACTATCATGGCATCCAATACTTCTTCTTTAATCATACGAACCGCCCATTCTATCGCTTCGGAGAGAGAATCAACTGAACTGAGAACCATATCCAGGTGTTTGCCGGTCAGGGCGATGTGAACATGAGGAAACGGATCATCGGCTGCCTGAACGTGTAAGTGCGGCCCTTTTTTGTAGATCGCATGGGGGGCATCGTCTGATTCATTGGGATCACAGTGCAGAGATAGAAACTTGCTTTCCTCACGTGTAACCAGGTCTGTTCGGAACATATTCAGATAGGCTTGATAAAGGCACCAGGATTCCTCATCCACGCGTCTCCATAGTTCAAAATACTGCGCTCGCAAACCGCGCACAAAAGTAGCGAATCGCCATTCTTGAAGATTGCTGCTTGGAGGAGAACCATCGTGCGTCCCAATAATCCAAGTATACTGAGTAGTCTTTCGCTGCCATGCGGGGCCGTCCATTCGCCTTGTGAGCGGCTGCAACAATTCCCGAACGCATTGGCCACGCGCTCCAAGTTCTTTTGATGTGACCTGAATGAAAGGCATATTCAGACCTCCATTCCTAATGCCTGGCGCTCCTGGAAGGATAGCCCATAGAGGTTGGCTACAAGTTCATCAATTTGCTTTTCGACACTCACGGCAGCAATCCCAGAGAGCGACAGTCGCTTGTCCACCAACGTCAGAAGGCGGCGTTTGGCCGCTGGGGGTATCTGCGTAGGGTCCGGGACAGGGGTCTTTTTGAGCGTCTTGGGTTCCAGCATGACGTATCCCCCCCGGTAGACATGTGAATGGGTGGCAGTGTACCAATAGCCGGGGGTTGAATTCAGCACGGCGACGAAAAAGCGTAAAAGGTCATCCTCAGCCCCCGTTTCTTTCGAATACAGTAAGGGAGAATGTGAGATGGCATATTTGCCTTCACGGTCAAGTGAGAAACGGGGTATCAGAACGAGGTGCGGGCTGATGATCTTGGGGCGCATCATACGCTCCGGCGGCCGGGGGCGGACCGGTCTCCACCAATCCAGTTGGCCTTGGCGCACCGGGGCACGGGATTCGAGTTGGCGTCGGTGCGATTGCAAATATTTCCAGGTCTTCGGAAACCTTTCCTTGAACTCGTCTTCCTCAAGCATGCGTCCATCGAAATATGGGTAGAAGAAGCAATGTGACGTTTCATTGGGGACTGTGTAGAGCTTCATTTCCCGATCACGCAGGTAAGGGACAAAGATCGCTTCTTCTCCTGCCGGGATCTGTTTCGCAAAGACGATGAAGACATCGTCTGCACCTGAGATGAAGCCTTCACGAATATACAAGAAGTCGTCAATGGTCGGTAACGCTTCGAATTTGCGCCTTATGGCTGACTCAGTTGGGGGCAAAACAAGCCATTCGTCTTTCTCAAAAGTATCTTGTTCCACATCATAGATACTATAGAAGGTCGTCTCTATGCGACGGCCCTCTACCGCGTCTTGAAGCGCGCGGCCTACCAAATCCTGGCACTTGATAATCGTTGCTGGTGAAGCCTTTTGTCCTGTGTCAGGTTTCCTTTGAAAGATCAAGAGCACGATATAAGAGCCACTATCCTGAAAGACACGAATAGCAGAGAGGTCGGCTAGGCAGCGAATCCAACTTGTCTCAGAAATGAGTTGGCGCATTCCGCTGGCGTTCTTGCTCAATAGAAAGCTATGAGGAAGCACAAACAACCCATAGCCACCCGGCTTGAGCATCTCCAGTCCGATGCGCAGAAACGCCAGGTACATATCTATACGTCCACTAGCATATTCGCCCATGAATTGGGAGACTCGCTCTCGCATTGCCAGGGTTTGGGTGTCCAGGGAAACAAATGGAGGGTTAGCAATCACGGCATCGTAGGTGCCTTTCAGTTCAGGATGTTCCTGATAGTACTTGATTGACTCGACCGAAAACACGTCCAGGGTTTGCGGGAGACGGTGGGTCAGAACTAAGTAAAGCAAGGCGAGTGACAGACGAGTGGCTTGACAAGCATTCTCGTCAATATCCAGGCCGAGCACATTTCCAAACGCCGTCTGGATAAGTTCTGTTGTCACTCCGTCCTGAGTCGGATCACACTGGAGTTCCAGAAGAGTTCGTAAGAAGATTCCAGAGCCGCAGGCCGGATCGGCGGTCTGGATACGCTTGTAAGCCAGTGGGGGCATCTGCTCGCGCAGGTATCTGGCAAAGAAGCGCGCGATGAATTGCGGGGTATAGATACTGCCGTAGGCCTTGTTCCACTCTTCTTCTGGAAGACGTGGAAAAAGGGGAAGGGCTGCTTGGGGAGATTCTTCGAGACGCAGGATGGAGACGTAGCGCTCATATATGCGACTCAGGGCATGTTTAGACATAAGGGAGAAGTCATATTCATAAGGAACATATTTGTTACGGTAAAAATCGGAAAGGAGTGCAGAGACCGTCTCCCTGTCCAAATCATCGAAGGTACGTAGCAGCGCTTCGTTGATCAGATATGCAGGGATCTCTCCTTCGATAAAACGTTCCAGATTGTGGAGGATTATCTCCCTTAGGGTCCAAGTCCTTGCTTCTTTCCAGGTTTCCAACAGGGCGCGGGACGAGCGGGTCTCGTCCTGGTGCGTAACGCCGAGAGGATGAAAGCGCCGGTAGTTATCTTCGGCTGCGCGAACGAAAATAATCGCATTAAAGAGAGCTGAAAGGCTTTCGTTTGGTACTTCATACTCCATCTCTGCCGACAGGTTTCGTTTCCAGAACGAAATTGTTTCGATGAGCGCATCATCCAGCGCAGGCAGGTTG
>SOHZ01000552.1 GCA_004377365.1 Anaerolineales bacterium
TCATAGCCCCAATTATGCCAGAATTGGGCCAGATGCACAACCTTTACATAACTTTGCAAACACCCTCTTAGTAAAGCTTTGCCTCACCCGCAAGCCTTGGCCAAAGCCCACACTTTGCCCTTGCTGACCAGCTCATGAAGGAGATACATCAATCACCCCACCATTCAAGAACCTTGTGTTGGAGTGTCACCGAAGTATACTGATCCCGCAGGTCTCGCAAGGCGCCCCTCCAATCAAGTTTCAACGGACCTTTAGGCCTCCGCATTCGCTTCTCTATCAGAAACTGCACAAAGTCCTCTACCTCCTGCTGGAGTTCAGGCGGCAGTTCCTTAATCGTCTCTTCAACCGTTTTCATGTGCTCACCTCAAAGGCTACTCTAGCCAGTACCCGCTTCTATTATCGCCTCCACGATTTTGGCGTAACCTGTGCAACGACACAGGTTGCCGGATATGGCCACCCTGACTTCCTCCTCAGTGGGGCTGGGGTTGTGATCGATAAACGCCTTGGCCGACATCAGCATCCCTGGCGTGCAATAGCCGCACTGCACCGCGCCGTGCTCGACAAAGGCTTTCTGCAGAGGATGCAGTTCCCCCAGAGGGGCCAGACCCTCCACGGTCATCACTTCCCGGCCCTGGGCCTTGAGGGCCGGTACCAGGCAAGAGTTCACCGGCACACCGTCCAACAGCACCGTACAGGCCCCACACTCCCCCTCACCGCAGGCTACTTTCGTGCCAGTGAGCTCCAATTGATCGCGCAGCACCTCCACCAGCAAAGCCGAAGGCTCGACCTGCACGGTCACTTCCTCTCCATTGAGTTGCATTGTCAAAGCTTGCATGATCATTTTCTCCATCCTCCAACAATACCTCACCACGGTGAAAATGAGATGTCTGTCATTCTGAGCCGGAGCCCTTCACTCCGTTCAGGATAAACTCCGCGGAGGCGAAGCCTGTCCTGAGCATGGTCGAAGGGAATCTCGTTCCTTGCAGAGCAGAACACTTGCTTACTAAAAACGGGATTCTTCGTCGCTTCCCCTTCGCTCTGCTCAGGGCTTCGGCTCACTCCTCAGAATGACAGGTCATCAAACAGTGCGGCAGAATACTAACTTCCCCGCGCGACCTGGACCGCCCGCTCGATAGACCTGCGGAGTAGCACCTTGACCATCTCCTGGCGATATTCCTGGGAACCCCGCACCGGGTTACTCCTGGGCTGAGCTTCCTGAGCGGCTAGCTCCATGGCAGCCGCAATGGCTTGCACCTCAACTGCCGCGCCCCGCAGAGCCTCCTCGGCCTTGCGAGCGCGGAAGGGCGTAGGGGCCACCGGGCCAACAGCCAACCGCACCTCCTGGAAAGTATCCCCCCCGTTGTTCAGAATGACCACAGCGGCTGTATTCAGGATGGGCAGCGCCAGAGCCTTCCGTTTGGCCAGACGCTCGAAAGCGGAACCCTGGTCGGGGCCCAGAGCGCGAAATCGCACGGCAGTCAGGATCTCAGCCGTGGCGTCCACGGTGCACTGTCCCGGTCCCACGCAGAGGCCTCCTAGAGGCTCACGTCGGGTGCCCGTAGCGGTGGCCACCTCCACCTCCGCTTCCAGGGCCACAAGAGGGACAACGGTGTCGGCCGCCGGCTGGGCGTTGACGATGTTGCCGCCCACAGTGCCCATGTGACGTATCTGGGGCGAGCCTACCTGTGAAGCCCCCCCGGCCAACGCGGCCGCCCTCTCCCGGATCAAGCTGGAGGAGGCGAGCTCTTGATGGGTGACGCAGGCCCCTATTCTGATGAAGCCATCCTCTAGCTCAATGCCCCTCAATTCATCGAGATTAGTGACATCCACCAGGCACTTGGCTATCACTTCTTTTTTCTTCAGTTGGATGATCAGGTCGGTGCCGCCAGCGATGACCCGAGCCTGTCCCCGACGTTCCTTGAGCATGGCCAAAGCTTCCTCAAGCGAGGTCGGAACGAGATACTCCTCCCACTTCATTGTGCCCCCCCTCGGTCCCCCCCAACTTTGGGAGGGATGCTTTTCTCCCCCCTGTACCCGGTATCAAAAGCGGTCAAGTTCACATCTCTGAATCTCGGCGGGCTGACTCGCACGATGGTTTCCCTAATATCCTCGTAAGTGAAGGGCACACCCGGCACGCTCAGAGCATAACCGATGAGAGCCAGATTGGCCGACCGCGGAGCGCCCAAGGCCAGAGCCACCTTGTCGGCTGGGAAGCTGTAGGCCCTGATCTCGTTCTTCTCCAGGTAACCTTTGATGCTAGGATCCCAGAAGTCCTCCTTGGGGCTGTTGACGAAGCAGAGGCCACCCCTCTTGAGAAAACCCAGGGTGCGGTAGGCCTCATCCCGGTCAAAAGAGAGGAGGAGGTCGGCTGTGCCTTGCCTGACCAGCGGGCTGGAGTAATCGCCGATTTTAAGATGAGAGATGACCGAGCCTCCTCGTTGGGCCATGCCGTGCGTTTCGGAACCAATGACATTATAGCCCTGTTCCAGGGCCAGCGTTGAGAATATCCTGGTGGCGAAGAGGATGCCCTGTCCACCTACGCCGGATAGGATCAACTGCAAGTTCATTCCTGCCTCCTCATTGAAGCGGCTCTTCAACGATGAACCCCTTGTGACAAACCTGGATGCAAACGCCGCAATCGGCGCAGATCCGCCGGTCAATAACCACCCGCCCCAGGTCCTCGTCCAGCACCAGGGCCGGGCACTCGAAAGCCGTCAAGCAGTACTTGCAGTCGTCACATTCCTCGGTAACGGTTACCCGCACGGGGTTCTCCCGCAAGGGTGTGGGGTCATAGAGGGGACAGGGTCGCTTGGAGATAATGACGGCCACGCCCCCATCCTCCTGCCGGATGTAATCCCGCGCCCTCTTGACCAAGGCCTCAAAATCCTTGACACGATAGGGATCCATCTCCTCGATGAATTTCACTCCGCAGGCCTGAACCAGGTCCTTGATGGCCACCCGGTTGCCCATCCTCCCGTCAGCCAGAAGGCCCGAATCGGCTGTGGGCTGCATGCCGGTCATGGCCGTAATGCTGTTGTCCAGGATAGCCAATATAAAGTGGGCCTGGTTGTGGACGGCGCTGGCCAAGGGGGGGATACCAGCGTGCAGGAAAGTAGAATCGCCAATGGTGGCCGCGACGACCACGTCTTTTCCGTCCTGGTGATAGGCATGATAGAGGCCGCTGGCGATAGTGACCGCTCCCCCCATGTCCAGGCAGGTGTCTACGGCCCTCAAATTGAGCCCCAGGGTGTAGCAACCGATGTCACTGGGGTAGATGGCCTTGGAACCCAACGTTCGCCTCAAGGCATAAAAGGCCGCTCTGTGGGGACAACCGGCGCACAGGCGCGACCGGCGGACCGGGAGCTCCAAGTCAGCCACCAGCTTATCCAGTTCCTCGAGATCGAGGTAGGGCCCCACCGGCAGACCCAGTTCCTCCACCAACCCCACCAGAATCCTGTAAGTGACCTCGGGACCCAACTCGCCTGCAGCGGGCACCGTGCCGGTCAGACGCCCCAGCACCTTGCTTTTGTCCCAGATCTGCAACTCGATGACGGCGTCGGGCTCTTCCAGAACCAGGACCCGCTCGCAGCCAGCGATAAAGTCGGCCACCAACTGTTGGGGCAAGGGATGGGGTGTGCTGATCTTCAGGATGGGGAACTGACCCTCCAGCCCCATCTCTCGCAGGGTGTCCAGCAGGATAGAATAGCTGGCCCCACCAGCGATGAAACCCAGGCGATTGTCCCACCCTTCGTGGCGCACGTTCAGTTCTGACTGCTCGAAATCGGCCTCGATGGCTTTCAGCTTCTCGTTCAGCTCCTTGTGCAGGACGTAGCGGAAGCGGGGTGTGGCCGCCCAGCGATCGGGGTCCTTCTCAAAGGTGGCGGCGCGCTCCAGTTCAGGCACAGGCCGGAAGGCAATGTTCTGCCGGGCGTGACAGATGCGGATGGCTGGACGCAGGATGACTGGAATATAGTATTTCTCCGAGAGCTCAAAGGCGGCTTTGACCATATCCCTGGCCTCCCGCGGGCTGGAGGGGTCCAGAGCTGGCACTTTGGCGAACATGGCGAAGAAGCGGGTGTCCTGCTCCGTCTGGGAGGAGTGGGGGCCGGGATCGTCGCAGGAGATGACGACGAATCCCCCTTTGACCCCGGTGTAGGCCGAGCTCATCAGCGGGTCGGCGGCCACGTTGAGCCCTACCTGCTTCATGATCACTGCGGCCCGCTTGCTGGTGTAGCTGGCTGCCAGGGCCACCTCGTAGGCCACCTTCTCGTTGATAGACCATTCCACGTGGGTGTTCAGGTCTAACTCCTTTTTAAAGCGCACCACGCCAGGCAAAATCTCGGAACTGGGTGTGCCAGGATAGGAAGCCACCACGTGGCAACCAGCTTCCACCAGTCCTCTGGCTACTGCCTCGTTCCCTAACAAAACCTCTTGTCTCACTTCAGTCATTGACCTCTTCCTTAGTCTTAATTTACTTCGCTTCTACCCTGAGACGCGAACGCACGATAGATATTCACTACCGGACAGTATTCGTCAAACGCAAAGGTTTCAAATCACGAATAACATGAATGGGTGAATTTCACGAACATTGCCCTATCATTTCGAACCAAATTCGTGCCATTCATGTTTCCCTTCCGCTCAGACTTTGGACAGCACCTCCGGGTTGACCAGGTGCTGGGGGCGGTTGCCTCGCAAGGCGATAAGAACCTGCCAGGCGATTTCTTGGGCCACGTCCCTCTGAGCCTCCACGGTCGAGGCGGCTATGTGGGGCGTAGCCACTACCTTTTCATGGCAGCACAGCGGGTTATCAATAGCGGGCTCCTCGTAGAAGCAATCCAGGCCAGCAGCGGCTAGCCTTCCCTCATCCAGAACTTTCAGCAGGGCCTCCTCGTCCACCACCGCCCCCCGGTCACAGTTGATGAGGCGAGCCGTGGGCTTCATCATCTCCAGTTCCCCGGCCCCGATCATACCCCGCGT
This sequence comes from Anaerolineales bacterium, assembly GCA_004377365.1. GTDB lineage: Bacteria > Chloroflexota > Anaerolineae > E26-bin7 > E26-bin7 > E26-bin7. The sequence goes on from SOHZ01000552.1 coordinate 4,978, forward strand.
CTCAGACGTGAGGGTGACGTGAAGGGTCACAAAGTCCGATCGTTTCAAAAGCTTTTCCAGAAAAGAAACGGGGGTGGCTCCCCGCTCTTCGATCTGTTCCCTGGTGAGGTAAGGATCGTAGGCGATGATTTCCATGTCAAAGGCCCGTGCACGCTTAGCCACCGCAGTGCCGATGCGCCCCAGGCCGACAATGCCCAACACTTTGCCCGCTACAGTGGTTCCCACCAGTTGCTTCTTCAGCCACTTTCCCTCCCGCAACGAGGCATCAGCACGGGGGACGTGACGGGCCATAGCCAGCAACAGGGCCATGGTGTGTTCAGCCACAGCCACCACCGTAGGTGTAGGGGCGTTCACCACCATGATACCCCGTTCAGTAGCTTTCTCCACGTCAATGTTGTCCACGCCCACCCCGGCCCGGCCGATGACTCGCAGCCGCTGCCCGGCCTCAATAACCTCGGCCGTCACTTTGGTGCCGCTGCGCACCACGATGGCATCATACTGACCAATGGCCTCCACCAATTGCGGCGAGGTGAGGTCTGTTCTGACTTCTACCTGGGCCTCCCGGCGCAACAGTTCCAGTCCTTCCTCGGCCAGGGGGTCGGACACCAATATCTTCGCAGCCATAAATTCCTCCTTACCTGAAGCCTGACATTCATTGGCTCAGGTATTGAAAGAAAATGGTGACCCGACGATCCAAATGAGACCATGCTGGACCATCGCCCAGACCACAGTCTTGTCCCGCTGAACTTGCCAGCCCCATCCGATTCCCGACAGGAAGGGAACAAACATGATCGCAACGACAGCCCACAGTGGTGCCCCCACAAAAAGCGGTCCTATATGCCACAGCCCAAACAGAACCGAGTGCAAGATGAGCGCGAGGAAAGGTCGGTTCTTAAACGTCACCTCGATAGCAGGTAGCAAGACTGCTCGGAAAAACAATTCTTGAGAAATCCCACTAGCGGGGGCGTATACGAATGCCGCAATCCAATTCCAACCCGTCCAGACACCAAAGGGCAGGATAGCGGCAAGAGCAAAGAAGAAAACCGCCGCCAACACCGCAAGCCCCGTTCTTGAGAGCGGCGCCATGCGCAAATAGCAATCTCCCGGCACAAGTCCTGCAGCCAAAAGAGCGCTTACTCCCAGCATTCCTGGAATGAAGCCGAGAATAGCTGCTAAGGCCTCACTTAGGTGTTGCATTACAAAGAGCGTTTGAAGCGCGGTGTAAGCCAACCACAAGAGAATAACTAGCCCTGCTGCAATACGGAGTTTGATCGGCATTCTGGGAGATTCAGAGATTGTTGATACAGGCATTTCCCTTTGCGTCCATTATGGCGCAATACGGCTGAGGGTGGCAACACCCCGCGCCCATTGCCAGAAGCACAATGTTACTGCATGCTTTCCACGTGAGCCGTTTAGATGGGGGATTAGAAACATTATCGCTCAGCTTTCACTCTCCAGAAGTGAGACTTGTCACGAACTGCACACAGGAAGGGAACCTCTCTGCCGGATCCCTCGACAGCGCACGCGCCACAGCTCGACGCTCTTGAGGGTCTGGCAATGCATCTAGACAGAGCTCACCAGTGCTTTCATATTCACCCATACTCTGAGTGTGTTTAACCACAACCTCGAAGAAGGGAATGGTCGGGCTCCAGACATAGTTGCCAAAGACAATTCGCCCAGTACGCAAGTAGAAATAAACAGCCGCAAGACCAAACTGGCCACCCTCATTCAGCCTATGCACGTGATTCGCAGAACTTTCTCCAATCATCCTGGGACCGCCTATCCTTGTTCGATTAGGTGATGCAACTTCTCCAACCCAAAGTCTGCCAGGTAGGCCTGAGATCCTTCCATAAG
>SOHZ01000511.1 GCA_004377365.1 Anaerolineales bacterium
TAGAACCTGTCCCACCATGACCTTTGGGATGATTATTTTTCTGGAAGTGCCTTATGACTGACCAAAAGGGGGCACAGGCTATGGTGCAATGTCCACACAAAAAAGCGCCCGTCAGCACAAAGGCCGATGGGCGCATGGCGTTAGTCATCCTGATTTTATGATATGTCAACCGACAAAGGCATAGGTGAGGTTTTGTCGGGCAGGTCCCAGGGTCTGTAATCCAGCGACTGGTGTCGGAAATAAGTCTCGTACAGCTCAGCGTAATGGCCGCCTTGGGCCATCAGATCATCGTGCGTGCCCTCTTCGATGATCCGGCCCTGCTCCACGACGATGATCCGGTCAGCGTTCTTGACTGTGGATAGCCGGTGGGCGATGACAATAGCCGTCCGGTCGCGCATGATGGTCTCCAGCCCCTCCTGAATTTGCGTCTCAGTAAAAGGGTCCACGCTAGCCGTCGCTTCGTCCAGGATAAATATGGCTGGGTCTTTGAGTAGCACGCGCGCCAGGGCGACCAGTTGCCGTTGTCCCATGGAGAGGCTGGCCCCCCGCTCGCCCACGTCGGTGTCCAGCCCATCCGGCAGGTCAGCCAGCCAGTCGCCGTGGCTGATATGCATGGCCGCTTCGTACACCACCGCGTCGTTTGCTTCCGGCCGGCCGTAGCGGATGTTATCCCGCACCGTGCCGGAAAAGAGAAACGGTTCCTGCGGAACCAGCCCGATGTGATGGCGGTACTGGCTCAGGTCCAGGCGGCGGATGTCCCGCCCATCAATCAAAAGTTGTCCCTCCTGGAACTCGTAAAAGCGGGCAATCAGCCGGGCCAGGCTGCTTTTGCCCGCGCCGGTGTGGCCCACCAGCGCCAGTGTCTCTTTGGGACGGATTTCCAGGCTAAAGTCGGGCAGCACAACCTCCTCGCCGGTGTAAGTGAGCATGAGGTGACGGAATTCTATCTGGCCGTCCAACTGTTCCACTTGTTCGGCTGCTGCCTGGACCACCTTTGACTCGGCGTCAATCAGCGCAAACACCCGTTCCGCGGCAGACAGTCCATCCTGGAACTGGCTCCAGAAAGAAGCGATGTTCATCAAAGGCCACCAGAAAAACCCCACTGCCTGCATGAACAGGTACCAATTGCCGGGGCTCACCGTCCCACCACGGGTCGCCAGCCCGCCGGCGTAGATCAGCATTGCCACCCCCAGGCCGGAAGCGAGGCCCATGATCGGGAAGATCGTAACGAGCGTCAGGCCGCGCCGCAGCCCTACCTGATAGGCTTGCTGATTATTGGCGTCAAAGCTGGCATAGATGGCGTGTTCCTGCCGAAAGCTCTTGGCCACCATGATCCCGCTGACTGACTCTTGAATCTGGGCGTTGATTTTGGCCGTCACCCGGCGGGCGCGTTGGGTGACCCTGCGAGCGACGCGCCGGAAGCTGAGGGCGATGGCGACCGCAATCGGCGTCATGCCCAACAGCAACACCGTCAGCCAGAGGTTAATGGTGAACAGCCATAAGGAGAGGATGACGACCAGCAACGACTGGCTGAGCAGGTCCATGGTCAGGGTCACAACTGCGGAAAAGTCCTGCGTGTCGGAGGTGATCCGGCTGACAATTTTGCCAGAGGGATGCTCGTCGTAAAAGGAGAGGTCGTGTCCGACGGTGGCATCAAAGACATCCTCCCGCAGCTTGAGGATCACGTCCCCCACCACCCGTGCGGAGAACATCTGCCGAATGTAGTTGAATATCCAGCCGGCTACACCCAGTAAGAGCACACCCCCCGCCAGGAACAGCGGAGCCTCGACCGATGGGTTTTCCGCTACGATGTCAATGGCCTTGGAGATAAGGATGGGTCCGCCGGTTCCGGCCGCAGAGTTCAACGTGATCATGACGGCAACCAGGACCATCTGCCGCGCGTACGGCCGGAAGTAGCCGATGATCCGGCTCAGTAACTCTCTATCGCTGTAATTGCGGTCGTAGGTCTCGGTGTCGAGACCGTCTAGGACAAAGCCCATAAATCATCCTGTTCCCTATCAAGACTTCGGAAGTCTCGAAAGACTTCCGAAGTCTGATTCAATCATACCTTGCAAAGATGCGCTGGTAGTCTGTGCAGCGTGCCAGTAGCTCCTTGTGCGTTCCCTGGTCTACCAGCTCACCCCGCCGCAGGACCAGGATGCGGTCGGCCCAACGGATCTGGCTGAGCCGGTGGGTGATGAGAAAC
>SOHZ01000306.1 GCA_004377365.1 Anaerolineales bacterium
GTGTGATGGCTTAGTCTACCACGCTTTTGGGACAATTAAAATTCTGGAAATCCCTTATCTGACCAGCCGGCCATCGGCCAGGAGGGTAACGATATGGAAGCAGTAAAAATTCTGGAAAAACCGACGACCATCAACTGGGACTATGACGAAGAGGCAGACGTCCTCTATCTCTCTATTGGAGAACCTCAGCCGGCTGTGGGGATGGATATCGGCGAGGGAGTGATTTTACGCTACGACGAGGCCCGCAAAGAAGTTGTGGGGCTTACCTTGATCGGGCTGCGGGCAAGGCTGCTGAAGGGCCTGGCTGGCAACCATTGAGCGGAAGTTGTCAACGAAATAGCAAAGGCCCTCCGCACGATTTTGGTGTTGTAAAGGACTCGTCTCACACCACCTATGAAAGAGCCGTCCTGAGCACAGGGCGGCTCTTTGCTTTTAGGCCCAGAGGTGCTATAATAGCCCCAAATCTTCCATGGAGGTCACCTATGACGAACAAAATCCGCACCATTCACTATGGCCTGGGCTCGATCGGCAGTGGTATCGCCCGGCTCGTCGCTCAGCGAGCCAGCCTGGAAATCGTGGGCGGCATTGACGTTGACGAGCAAAAAGTGGGCAAAGACATGGGCAAGGTGATCGGCCTGGGCCAGACCCTGGGCCTTCGGGTTTCATCCAACTCGGCCGCTGTCTTCTCTCAGACCGAAGCCGACGTGGTCCTCCACTCTACCGGCTCCTACGTAGAACAGGTCCGTCCCCAGTTGATTGAAATCATCGAGGCCGGCCTGAACGTGGTCTCTACCTGCGAGGAGCTGGCCTACCCCCAGGCCCAATACCCGGCCCTGGCTGAGGAGCTGGATACACTGGCCCGAAAGCATGCTGTCACCCTGCTCGGCACGGGCGTCAACCCCGGTTTCGCACAGGATACCATTGCCATAGCCGCCAGCGGCGTGTGCCAGGACGTGAAGCACATCACGGTCACACGCACCGTGGAGGCCGGGGAGCGCCGGCTGCCACTACAGAAGAAAGTGGGGGCGGGCCTGACGGTGGCCGAGTTCGAGGAGAAGGCCAGGAAACGTGAGATCCGGCACGTTGGCTTGGAGGAATCGGCGACCATGGTGGCCCATGCCCTGGGCTGGCAACTGGACAAGGTCGAGGAAACCATGGAGCCGGTGATCGCCGAGAAACCCCTCAAAACCCAGTTCGTCGAGGTCAAGGAAGGCCAGGTGAGCGGCATCCATCAGGTGGCGCGGGGCTTCAAGGACGACCAGGAGCTAATCGTTCTCCACCTCTACATGCACATCGGCGCTGAGAACCCTGGCGATTCGGTGGTCATCGAGGGCACGCCGGACATTGAGCTGACCATCAAGGGCATCCACGGCGACCTGGCTACCGCGGCCATGGCCGTCAACGCTGTCCCCAAAGTGGTCAACGCCCCGCCGGGCCTGATGACGATGAAAGACCTGCCGCTGGTTTGTCCTTGGCTGGGTGATTAGCAACCCCTTCGAACGGGGATGGTAGCTGGTGCTGTCATCCCCGTTCTCTCAGGTGCGACGCACTTGCCAAGTGCGTCGCACCTGGTCCATCTCCCAGCTATTGGCTCTTGTCATCTTTACCTAAATGAGGCCGATGAGCTCATAGACCGGTTCTGGCTTCATGCAGCCTTTGACCTTCAGTAGAGGGAGGGCTTTGACGTTGATGTGCTCCTTGACGCGTTCGTAAGTGCTGTGGCTGAGCAGAATGTGGCCGCCGCCCACGTTCTCTTCCAGGCGCTTGGCCAGGTTGACGGCATCACCGATGACCGTGTAGCCCATACGAGCCGTCGTGCCGATGTTGCCGACCACGACTTGGCCCACGTTGATGCCCACTCCAAAGCTTAACCCTTTAGGCCTCGGAGGTCTAGCCACAGCTATCAACCCCTGCGCCATGATCCTCGACGAGACCGCTGGCGCGATCAAGATCATCATTTCGTGAAGAACAAGGAGGCAGTGCAATGACGACACAGGCAGCAATCCCTAGAGCTTTGGGAAAGGCGGTCAGCGAAGAGACGTTAAGAGCCGATTTGGAGCGTTACCGCGAACTGGCACTAGAGTCGGGAGCTTCAGGGGCAGTGGTCATTCCTGCCGGCGATGTCACCGTAGACGAGCGGGTGCGATTGAAATGCGTGATACCCCGCTGTCTCCGCGCCGGGGAAACCCCCAATTGCCCTCCTTATGCTCCAGATCTGGACCTGATACGCCGGGCTGTGAGCCGGTTCTCCTGGGCGATCCTGTTCAAGTGCGATGTGGAACCGATGGAGGAGTATGTCCCGAGGAGAGGAGCGACCAAAGCAGGGCAACGGCGCACTCTTTCTTTTCACCAGAAAAGCGGCCAGGTGGTTGACACGCTGGAGCGCCGCGCCTACAAGGATGGCTATCATCTAGCCATGGGGTTCGGCGGCGGCTCCTGCAAGGATTACCTGTGCCAGGGGATGATATGCCAGTTTCTGGATAGTGGCCGGTGTCGTTTTCCCCATCGCGCCCGGCCGGCCATGGAAGCGATGGGCATAGACGTGTTTGCCCTCATCAACAAAGCGGGCTGGGAAGCTTACGCCCTGCTAGATGACTTCAGTCTGGTCCCCTGCGCTGTAACTGTGGGGATCGTTTTTATTTGCTGAGCGAGGTGAAAAATGAGCCAAGATGTAGCAGAGTTGGTGGAACCTTATCTCTCGGAAGACCCTACGAAGTGGAGCAAGCTGGCCAGTGAACTCCGGTGGCGTCGCCTGCAGCTTTTACTGTTGAGAGAGATCCTGCTTGAACTAAGGAATTTGAACCGCCAGGGTTTGAAGGGGGAGGAGGCAGCAGAATAAGGCAAAGCGATGTGCTGCCCACCGACCGTGGCGGGCCTGCAACTGGGCAGCTTCCAACCGGACCTGTTGATTCTGGACCTGGCCATGCCTGACCTCGACAGCCTCGAGGTCTGCCGGAGCTTGAAGGCGAACCCGGCGACCCGGCACACCAAAATCCTCGTCACGCTTTCATTGTTTACCTTTGCGTCCTTGGCGCCTTTGCGGCAAGATCGGGACGGTGCTTGCCCGCAACACCCAAGGGGGAGATTATCAATCTTGGCCCGATATCTGAACGAGTGTATCCCCCTGCAGCTTGTATTTCTGCGTGGCTTCTACGGTGGGGCAACACAGCGGATCATCTGGGCCGTGCGTCACCATTTCCACCGTGATTTGGCCTGACTCGATCACAACGGACTCGATCTTGGCTCTGTCGCCCAGCTCGGCGCTGGCGACATGCTTGGGCGTGCCCTGGTCATTGATGACGGCCTCGAGGCTGATGAAGGTGCCGCTTCCACCTGCAGACGTTGCCAGAATCACTGCGGCATCGTCTACACCGTCGCCGTCCAGGTCGCCGAAGGCGTGCATATCGGGGTAGACCACGATGATCAATTTCGAGGCCGCGCCCGGCACAATCTTCTCCTGATACTCACCGTCCGTCAGTTTGGCCACGCCGTCGGCGGGCCACTCAGAAGGGTACTCGGCGTTTTTGAGCATTTCCACTGTCAAGGGCGGCGGAGGTTCTGGCGTCTTTGGACCGCAAGCCACCGGTAAAGTCAGCGAAAGAAGTACCAACGTCAACATGCCAAGCTTGAAGCGAAAGCCTTTGAAACTGCTCATTTGACTTGCTCCTTTTTGCGTGAAATAGATATGCGGTTACTACTCAGCCATCGTCATTCCGAGCGACTGAAGGGAGTCGAGGAATCTCCATGCCGAGGCCGCTCTTGCCATTGCAAGCGGAGATTCCTCGACTCCCTTGGCCCTTCGCCTACGCTCAGGGCAAGCTCGCTCGCAATGACACATCACGAGGAGCCTGAGTAGTAACGATATGCGTGAATTGAGAATCTCGGCTTGCCCTGAAACATGAACGCTATTAGGCGTCACCCATTCGCTTTTTCAGTGCATCCAAAGCCCGAAGCGCTTTTTGCCTCTCGTGCTCTTGTATGTCTTCTCTGGTAAACGGCGTTCTGGGAGGTTTGGGGGGCTCAGTTAGGGCCGTCTTATAAGCGAGGTACACTGTTTCTATGAGAGCCTTAAGTCGTTCTTTCCCATTCATTTTCCCAACCTTCAACACCCAGGGAATTCAGTTGGGTCTGGCCAAAATGGCTTGGGGAGTGGAGCCTTCAGGCGGGAAAAAACCGGCTAAAGCCTCGACTCCAAGTTGTTTTAGCCACACCCAATTCAGTTCCTTCTGAAAGAAGAGCCTCGGGGCAGCTAGGGCTTGGGGGTGCGGCGGAAGAGGGCGATGGCCTGGGTGATCAGCCAGGCGACCACAAGGAACACAACGTACTAGATGGCAAAGCTGACAAGGACGTTGATCATGATGTTGGACGGACGCCACTTGTAGTGGAATACCTGGAGACCAAGGACTGCCAGAGATGCCAAAATGGCTCCCCACCACTCGGCTACCCTGGCCGGTGTCCATTTACCCCTTTTGCTTTTTGCTTCGCTCAGAGCGGTCTCCTTACTCATGATTAGGTGCTCTATTATGCCTTGAGCCTAACGAAGAGATCAGCGGCGCGGTTTACCGCGTCCGCTGAATTGAATTGGGTGCAGTTGCTCCTATCTCCCAGCACAAATGTTCTAGGCAAAAAGTCTTCTAGCGGTGCGGTTTACTTTGATTATTTGCAGAAATTCGCTCAAAATCTGGCATAACTGGAGCAGATTTCTCGCTGGGAGATGAGAGCGATTACACCCAATTGAATTGTTAGGCCTCTGCCAGCTTACGAATGTGATCTCTCAACTCCTGCCCAGGATCGTCGTATGCATTGAGCACTTCCCCGTAGGTGCCAGTCAGTAAGGCGGCAACCAGGGGAATCATGAACTCGCTTGCGGTCACACAAAGAGCGTGATCGCGCTGTACCTTCATAGGGTCTTTGCTTCCGTGGAATAGGTTATTGCGAATCTGGTAGACGACTCTGAATACGTCTTCATTGGTGAGGTCGGAGAGCTCGTGCGCCCCCGTGATCTTCTCGGGCACAGGCGTGCCTCTCAGCATGTCAATGACTGGCAACTCGATGGTGGTTTTGAGACGTTGCGGGTACTGCTTCCTATAGCTGGCGGAGAATTTGCTGAACTCGTGGCTATCAACGAGGAAGAGGAGCTCCGCCTTATCTCCTTGCCTGCCACTGAAATGGTGTCGGCTCCAATCTCGAAACCGGTTGGCGTTCTCAACAGCGAACGTAGAGTAGTAGTGATTGAAGCTGATCCAGGCAGAGATGAAGGCAGAGACAGGGTCTTGTGCCCGACAGTCGTCAGCTCTTTTCAGCCAGTTCCGGGATCTCGTAAACTCCAGTCCCTTCAGCTCAATCGCACACATGGGTGGCTCCCTTTTTTGTCGGGTGACCATCATCTCGCGCGCCATTTGACGGACGATTGGCCACCTAATCGCCCAATTCTTCATATTAGACAGAAATTTGTCCGTCTAATCTGGGGATATTATGTGGAAGTTTTGTCCACCTGACTAGTGTTAGGTGCCGCTGAATAGAGAGTTGATTTGCACAGCGATGCCTTCCAAGAAGCCTATTGCATTGCCTGGCGTGAAAATAGATTGACGCTCGGGATGAGATGCGATATTTCGTAGCTCACGAACTGCATCCCATCGAACGAATTCCGAGCCTGGAATAACTCCCTCTTCCACAAGCCAGCTGATCCTCTTCTTGAAACTGTCCCTTGATTTTGGGGCTGCCAATGCGTTGCACTTATGGGCTAGTGCCGCCTCAGCGACTCGGAACAGCTGCTCGGCGGCAAGGGTGTAGAGGGGATAGAAGAAATAGCTATATGCCATAGCGCCGCGTGCGACCTCGAATAGCGCTTGCACATCTGTGGGCACCGATTCGAGAAGCTTGGGTCTCAGAATATCACGCAAATATTCATCGCCAGTGATGGGTTGGGATTGTCCATCAGAGGACATCCTGACAAATCCCCTAAGGACATCATCACGCTCTAGCCAATTGCTCGGAGTAATCTCTTTGAAGCCGAATTTTGACATGGTTCATTCACTCTCGGAGAGGTCGGAAAATCCTTTGGCACTTCTCGACCTTAATTTCCCCCAGGGGAGCGAAGCGAGCGCTCAGCGCGGTCGGGTGCAACAGGGTTAGGTGGTGCCTCGAGATAGGAGAGGCACGAGACTCGAACCTGCTGCTGTGTGCTGGACTTTGGCAGATCTATTCCTGAATCTCCGTGGCGACTGTCTCCAGGAGTCTGGTGGACGGGATCAGCGTGGAAGTGATCATGAGTCTGAAACGGCGTCCGTCTTCAGTCTCAAGGATAGTAGACGCTAGGACTTGTGACGAGGAAAGCCCTTCACTAATGGTTAGACGGATCGAATCTTGTCTCTTCTTGCCTTCCAACGGGGAGGGCGTGATGGAGTAAGTGACTTCAGAGATGATCTCTCCGTTCTCACTCTTCAAGACACCGTTCCCTTGTTGCTTCATATTCCTGTCCTTTCCCACCTTTCGCTTGGCGAAGTCGCCTCGGGGCACCCCAGTGCCAGGAAACTAATGCCCCATGTTCCGCTATGCCCTGAACGTAATTCTTTCTGAAAGAAGCGCCTGGGGGCAGCTAGGGGCCAGGGGAGTGCGGCGGAAGAGGGCGATCGCCTGGTGCATGATTAGGTGCTCCATACGGTGGGCCAAAAGCAAAGCTGCCCTGCGGGTCGGGTGCAGCGACTTGGTAGGCGGCGCTCCCGATCGGAGAAAGGCATGCTTGGCCTGGAAGCGCGTTAGTGGGACTTGGTCGGATCCTTGCTGGGAGGACGAATTGGTTTC
>SOHZ01000196.1 GCA_004377365.1 Anaerolineales bacterium
CTTATACTGATAGTGAGCCTTGCATAATTTGGTCTCTCATCCAACTTGCAAAGCAGCGTTTGGACCGATTTGTGCAAGGCTCTCCTGAAAGTCCTCGGATTTGCTCAGAGAGCTTGGGAAAATGGCTTTTTGGGTTTGTGAGATCCGTGTAGAGAGCTCACAAAATAGGTAAATAGCGGACGTACAATGTCTATCAATGAAATTATTACCGCCGTGTTGATATTTCTAGGTGCTGTTGTCATGTTTCTGTCCGTGTTAGGAATGAAGCAAGTTCTGCAGTTGCTCGCGGACAGCAGATACATACGTAGATGGCAAATACTATTATCCCTGACGATATTCTTCCTGGTCGGCTATCTGGCCGCTCTTGCACTGGTTCTAACTGGCATGATGGACCCCCTTGCCATGCTAACGGGTCTGATCTTCTTCTTCGGCGCCATGTTTGTGCTATTGGTAGTCTGGCTAGGGCACCTCACTATTGATGATCTCATCAAAACTACTGTCTCCAAAGAACAACTGAAGCAAGTGGTGCAGCAACGCACCGAGGAACTGATAACGGCTATTGAAAAACTTGAACAGGAAATCACCGACCGCAAGCGGGTGGAGAAGGCGCTGCGGGAGTTAGAGGAAAAGTGGCGTTCCTTAGGACTTGTCCAAGAATAACTTCGGGGTTTTGTGGTAGAATACTCCTGCCTATCTTGACGCAGGAGGAGCAAGTGAATGCCACAAAGACCCGTTCACCAATGTGAGTGTGCACTTTGTCAATCTGAAGAAGATCACCCTGACAAGATTCTACACCACCGGATGAATGTCTTCTTCATCCGGTTAGACGAGCAACAGCGCCGATGGTATGCAGCCCTGGAAGCTCAGCGACTGGGACACGGAGGGGCGACGCTGGTTTCCCAAATCACAGGGATTCACGCAGACACCATCCGGCGGGGACTACGAGAACTCGAGGAAGACCTGGAAGGTCGTCCCATAGACCGCGTACGCTTGCCAGGTGGTGGGCGAAAGCGCATCGAAGAGCAAACGCCCACCGTTGTCACCACGCTGGAAACGGTGGTGGAAGATAGTATCGGGGGCGACCCTATGGGCACCAAGATATGGGTGTCTCATAGCCTCCGTCATCTGACTCAGGAACTCCAGTCGCTAGAGTACCAGGTCTGCCCGACGACCGTCGGACGCCTGCTGCGTGATTTGGATTACTCGCTGCAGGCAAACTGCAAGCGGTTCACCGGCGACCCTCACCCTGATCGGGACTTGCAGTTCCGCTACATCGCTCGCGTGAAGCGCCTGTTCTGGGAAGCTGGTTGCCCTGTCATCTGCGTGGATGCCAAGAAACGGGAGCTGATTGGCAATTTCAAGAATTCTGGGCGTGTGTGGTGTCGCGAGGCGGAAATCGTCAATGCCTACGATTTCCGAAGCGACGCAGTGGGGATAGCGATACCTTACGGTATCTATGATCCCCTTCACAACTTCGGAGCCGTATATGTCGGAACGTCTGCCGAAACTGGTGAATTCGCAGTGGATGCCATCGGCATGTGGTACGAAGACAGTGATCGCCCCACCTTCCCACGTGAAGACAAGTTGCTGGTCCTATGCGACGGTGGGGGAAGCAATGGATATCGCCCTCGACTCTGGAAACGGCAACTCCAGATTCACCTGGCAGACCGGCTAGGGATTGAGATCATGGTATGCCACTATCCCACCGGGGCTTCCAAATGGAACCCCATCGAACACAGGTTGTTCAACCACATCAGCCTCAATTGGGCTGGCAAGCCATTGTGCACGTATGAGACCATGCTGGGCTACATCCGTGGTACGACTACCACAACCGGCTTGAAAGTCAAAGCAGAGTTAGTAGACCGCACCTATCAGACTCGCATTAAGGTCTCAGATGCTGAAATGGCTGCTCTCAACCTGACTCGACGCCCTATATGCCCGCGGTGGAACTATATGATCAGTCCCCGCAGTGGCGCTTGTTAAAGTACGAAGTTATTTTTGGACAGATCCTTAGCAGCGAGCCTCTTGGCGACCAGGCAGTCCCTCCCCCCAGTAATACTCAGACGCCCTATGCTGTTTATTTACCGGTGATGTTGAAAAAGTACTGATAGGCAGTCTTCAGAGAACTAGGGTTCGAAAGAAATCAGGGCATGGTTCACGGGCCGAGGGAGAATTATCAGGCTCGCGGTGGATTTGTAATCC
>SOHZ01000178.1 GCA_004377365.1 Anaerolineales bacterium
CCCAACCTCTATTTCGTTGGCACGGTAAATGTGGACGAAACGACTTACATGTTCAGCCCCAAGGTGCTGGACCGGGCCTTCACCCTTGAACTGAGCGAAGTAGATTTCACTGCGTATCCTTCTGAGCGAGATGATAGCCTCTCCCAAGAGGAACTGGAAGAACTACGAGCCCAATTGCTTCCCGACTTTACGAACCAGGGGCGGTTCGCTATCGTTGATAAGGCTGCTGTGGCCGACTTTGTCCAACAATATCCGACCTGCCGCGAACACCTCACCAAGCTCAACACTCGCCTCCAACCCTATGACCTCCACTTCGGCTATCGCGTCTTTGACGAGATCATGATGTTCCTGGCCAACGCTGAGGGCTCGCCCGTATTCGACGGCTTCGGGCCCGACGGCCTGGCCGCCGCCTTTGACGCGGCAGTGCTGATGAAGGTTCTGCCCAAATTCCATGGGACGAGGGGGAAATTGAGACTACCTTTGCTAAATGTGTTTGCTTGGGCCATGACACCGGATGTCGGGCATGAGCTGCGAAGACAGGTTGGGGAGCTAGAGAAGGAAATATCTGGGAGTGAGGAGGAGGAAGAAGCGAGGTTGGACCTAACTGAGAAGTTGCGAGAGAGCCCAGGTGAAGCCAGAATAAAGGGAGAAACGTTTACCTATCCGCGCACGGCCCTCAAAGCTCTGCGGATGTTGCACGATTTGTACACGACGGGGTTTGCCAGTTTTGCGTGAGGAGAGCTTGAGAACTATCCGTCTGAAAAATCGCTCAATGCGGACGACAGTCCGCCGCTGGACTGTCGTCCAGCGAGAGCATCGGGACTTTTCGGATAGGCTCTAAATCGGCGGTTCCTCGTCGTAGATGCTGTGTGTGCCAAAGGCGAGAAAGATAACCGTGTTGTCGCTTCCCGTCTTCTCGCAGCCAACACAAGCATTGTAGCCTTTTCGCTTGAAGCTGCGTTTCAGACATTCATCACAGACGGCAAAGAAAAGGCGGAAATCTCTGGTTGTTCGTTGACTATGCTTGCCACGCCAGTCGGTACGCCTTTTGGTCAGAAGTTTGGAAGAGGCGAAGGGATCTTCAAGGATGCGCTGGATTTGCTTTTTGACCTGCTTGCGCAGACTCGCGTATCGCTTCAAGTCCCTTAGAAAACGCTTGGTGTATTCGGGTTCATACGGCATTGAGGAACTCTTCTACCTCTTCACGAGAAGCGAAACGCCCTTGCTCCATATCATCTATCCCTTGCCGAACCGCTTCAACGAGTTCTGGGCTCGACTCTAGCTCCACCGTCGCCTGCCAGCCTTGCAGATACTCTTTGATGGCTTTGATATGAGTGCGCTGCCTTCCGTTAGGTAGGGTCAGCTCGGGCTTGGCCAAGACCTCGAGAAGCCCAGTGAAGAAGTATATGCGTTCCTGGACGTTTAGCTCGTTGAACCAGGCGAACTCTGGCGGGAGGTCAAACTCGGCCACCAGAAGCGAATCCTCTGGCAGCGGCTCACCGGCAACGTAAACCGACGAGGCTTCCGAGAGCTTTTTCACGATGTCATCACCTTCCTTCTTCATTTCTCGCCGTAGGCTATCTCGTGAGGGGCGATGATGAGGAACACAACGATGTCATCTGGTTCTTCTTTGGTGCAACCTGCACAATCGTTGAAGCCCAGGCGTTTGAAACCGCGCAGAAGGCACTCTTCACAGACAGCGAAGACGATGCGGATGTTGCGAGTGACGCGCACACTGCGTTTGCCTCGAAGGTCGCTCGCTCCCTTTTTACCCAGAAGCTCAGAGTTGTAGGGGTTGTCGAGCACGCGGTTGACTTTGGCTGCGATCTGCTTCCGCAGGCTAGCGTATTTCCTGACCCCTCCGCGGAAGGCCCGACTGTCAACATAGCGATAGCGAGTGAAGCGGGGTTCAAAGGTCACCAAAGGTCTCCTCAAAGGAGGAGTAGGGTCCTCTGAACGGTCCCTTCTCTGCGGCGGCTATCTCCTCGGCTATCTCTGGATTGGAACAGAGTTCCACCGTCGCCTGCCAGCTTCGCAGGTACTCGTTGATAGCATCCATGTGGGTGCGCTGCCGTCCGTCGGGCAAGATCAACTCTGGCTTGGCCAACACCTTAAGAAGTCCGGTAAAGAAGTCTATGCGTTCCTGAACGCTCAACTCGTTGAACCAGGCGAGCTCTGGCGGGAGATCGAATTTGGCCACCAGAAGCGAATCCTCTGGCAGCGGTTCACCGGCGACGTAAACCGACGAGGCTTCCGAAAGCTTTTTCATAAGGCTATTACCTCCAGAAAGAGTGGAGAACCTGCTCGAATATTATACCACGAAAACGACCCCTTTGCCATTCATAGGAGAGAACCCATGATCCGTTTGCTTCATTTCGCTGACCTCCACCTGGGCGTGGAAAACTATGGCCGCATTGACCCACAGACGGGGCTTTTTAGCCGCCTGACGGACTTTTTGCGGTCGCTGGATCAGATCGTTGACCACGCGCTGGAACAGGAGATGGACCTGGTCGTCTTTGCCGGAGACGCCTACAAAAGCCGTGACCCCAGCCCTACCTATCAGCGAGAGTTCGCCAGACGCATTCAGCGGCTCTCGGCGGCGGGCATCCCCACGATTCTGGTAGTCGGCAACCACGACACCCCCAACGCCCTGGGCCGGGCCAACGCGGTGGAGATCTTTGCCACGCTGGAAGTGGAAAACGTTGTCGTGGCTAAATGGCCCGCCACCCATCGCCTCGAGACCAAGAGCGGCCCCATCCAGGTCGTGACCTTGCCCTGGGTCGTCCGTAGCACCCTCCTGGCCCGTGAGGAGTACAAAAACTTGAACTTGGAGGAGATCAACGCCCTCATCCTGGAGAAGATAGAGAACATTATCGCCGAAGAAGTCGTCGGCCTGGATCCGGATGTGCCAGCGGTATTGGCTGCTCACGGTAGTGTCTTCGGAGCTACCTATGGCTCTGAGCGCAGCGTCATGCTGGGCCAGGAGGTCATCCTGCCCCGCTCTATGGTCACCAACCCGGCCTTTGACTATGTGGCGCTGGGGCATATCCATAAGCATCAGGTCATAAGTGAGGAGCCGCCCGTGGTTTATGCTGGCAGCATCGAGCGCATTGATTTCGGCGAGGAGAGGGAAGACAAGGGGTTCGTGGTGGCTGAAGTGGAGAAGGGCCAGGCAACCTATGAATTTGTGAAACTGGCCGCTCGTCCCTTCGTCACGGTGAAAGTCGAGGCCAAGGGAGATGACCCCACAGCCGAGGTGCTGGCGGCCATTGACGAACACGACATCGCTGAGGCGGTGGTCAGGGTAATCATCCACACCACCCCTGACAAAGAGCCTCTCATCCGGGAAAACGAGGTCCGCCGTCGTCTGGCGGATGCCTTCCACGTGGCCGCTATGGTCAGGGACGTGGAGCGCAAGACGCGCCTGCGCCTGGGAACGGATCAGGCCGTGGAAGAGATGACGCCCCGCCAGATGTTGGAACGCTACCTTGAAGTCAAGCAGACGCCGCCCGAACGGGCTCAAGTGCTCCTGGAATACGCCGATCAGATCATCGAAGCCATCAACTATTAGCCATCAGCTATTAGCCATCAGCTATTCGCCATCAGCTATTAGCCATCAACTATTAGCCATCAGCTATTCGCCATTCGCTATTCGCTATTTTCCCAAAGGAGTCAGTATCCGTGGGCCAGATCAAGGAACCCAAGCCGGTCAAACTGATTTCGAGCATGTTCACCGTTGACGTGGAACTGCTTGAGGTGGCTCACAACAAGCTAAGTGAGACTTTCGGCCCCACTGACTACGAAAGTGATCTCCTGCCCTTTGACCATACGAGCTATTACGCGGCCGAATTCGGGGAGGGGCTGATGCGCAAGATCGTCGCTTTCGCTGATCTCGTTGATCCGGGGAGACTGGCTGAGATCAAGAGGCTGACCAACGACCTGGAGATGGGCTGGGCAAGGGAAGGGAAAAGACGCATCAACCTGGACCCCGGCTACGTCTCCATGGCTAAATTGGTCCTGGCCACCACCAAAAACCATGGCCATCGCATCTATCTGGGTCAGGGTATCTACGCTGAGGTCACTCTGTGTTATCGCAACAAGACCTTCCGTCCCTGGGAATGGACCTACCCTGACTACGCCAGCCCACCCTACATCGCCATCTTTAACCGCATCCGTGAGCTATATCTGCCGCAATTGCGCTCAAGGTCATAGTTGTGATATAATCCCAACGAAATGCGTATTGAACATCTCTCTCTGACCAACTTTAGAAACTATGCCCGTCTGGAACTGGACTTTCCCGGCCGCACTATCCTCCTGCAAGGCGACAACGCCCAGGGCAAGACCAACCTCCTGGAGGCCATCTACTATCTGGCTACCACCCGTTCACCCTACGCTGGCGCTGAATACGAATTGGTCAACTGGCTGGCCGAGAACCAGGACCTGCCCCACGCCCGCCTGGTGGCCCAGGTGCGGAAAGGCGATAGCTCGCTGCGCATTGAGATCACTCTGGTCAGGACCCAGTCCTCGCGGGCAAACAATTCCCGCTATCGCAAGCACATCAAGGTCAACGGCGTCAATAAACGAGCCCTGGACCTCATCGGGCAGGTCAATGTTGTCCTCTTTCTACCCGAGGACATCGTCCTGGTGTCTGGCTCACCCAGCGGGCGACGCCGCTATCTGGACGCTACCCTCTGCCAGATTGATCCCCGCTACTGCCGCACCCTCCAAAAGTACAACCGCGTCCTCACCCAACGCAATCATTTGCTACGCACCTTGCGCCAGCGAGAAGGTGGTCTTGATCAGCTTCTCTTCTGGGACAGGAGCCTGCTGGAGAACGGAGCCTATCTGGTAGCCCGCCGCCAGGAAGTGATAGGCGAACTGGACAGGCTGGCTCAGGCCGTCCACCTCGAACTGACGGGGCAAAAAGAGCGCCTGCGCCTGCGCTACGTGCCCAGTTTCGATCCCTCCCGCCCTCTCCCACCTGACTACCAGTTGTCTCTGGAACTGGACCTGCCCTCCGAACCGGGCATCCACCAGCCGGGGACCAATCTGAGCCAGGTCGCTGAGGCATTTCGAGCCCAATTGCGTGAGATCAGGCGACGAGAGATCCTCCAGGGTATGTCCCTCATCGGCCCCCACCGCGACGACCTGCGTTTCTTGGTGGGTGGCGTTGACCTGACCATCTATGGCTCCCGTGGCCAGCAGCGTACCGCCGCCCTGGCCCTGAAACTGGCCGAGGTAAAGCTCGTCGGCCAGGAGGTGGGAGAGCAACCCATTCTCCTCCTGGATGACGTCATGTCGGAATTGGACGATGCCCGTCGGGGATACCTGATGCAGATGATTGACGGCGCACAACAGGCCATCCTGACCACCACTGATCTGAAGGCCTATAGCACCGAGTTTCTGGCTGGGGTGACTTTGCTGCGGGTGAAGGAGGGAAGGATAGAAGAGATAGTCAACAAGTAGATGAGTCAATGAGGGAGGGACCAGGTTGTGACGTCTTGTTGACTCATCTACTTGGCAACGAGTAGATTCCTGAACTGTCGGTGAATGCGGTACTACCTGTCATTGCGAGCGACCGAAGGAGCTTGTCCTGAGCGAAGCCGAAGGAAGCGAAGCAATCTCCCGACCTTGCCAAATGAGATTGCTTCGTCGCTGAGTTCATCCTGAGCCCGTCGAAGGGCTCCTCGCAATGACAGTACCACTGACACTTTTGTGCTATGCCCCTCGGCGACTTGTCCCTCACTTGAGTGGCCGTTTGCTGGGGATGCCTGGTCGGCGAGGGTATTTCTCAGGGGTCAGGGCTGTCTTCTCAATGACCACCAGGGAACGCGGTTGGGCCAGGCTAAGGAGTTCCACCGTCACGATGCGGCGTAGACGTCCCCCCAAAATGGCCATGGCCTGTTGGGCTGCTGTCACCTCTGCCTGCGCCTCGGCTCCTTTTTGAGCCACCAGAATCCCCCCTCGACGGCAGAAGGGCAGGGCGTATTCCACCAGAATCGGAAGCTCCGCCACGGCCCGGGCCAGGGCCACGTCATAGCGCTCCCGATGCCGCGCGTCGTGTCCCAGTTCTTCGGCCCGTGCCTTGATGACCGTCACGTCTTTTAGATCCAGTTTCCCAACCACGTGATCCAGGAAGGTTGTCTTCTTGCCCGTCGCTTCCAGCAACGTCAGGTGGAATTGGGGATATATGATTTTAAGGGGCAATCCTGGAAAACCCGCGCCGGCTCCGACGTCGATGACCCGGGTGGACTGACGGCTCAGGGACGTGGACAAACTCTCGTCGGATAGCAGACAGCTCAATGAATCCAGGAAATGTCTGACTTGTACTTGCTCATAGTCGGTGATGGCCGTCAGATTGAAACGCTCGTTCCAGGCGCTCAGCTCTTCGTAATAGGTTTGGAAAGCTTGCAGGCATCTGGGTGACACCGTCAAGCCCAGGCGACGTGCCCCTTTGGACAGTAGCTTCATGCTCCCCTTTCCTGCTGGATGACCTGTCATTTCTGAGGGGATTATAGCAGGAGTCTGAGGGGGTGTCAAGGGAAAATTTTAAGGTGAAAAAAGCGAGATTTGTGGTATAATTAGAGTAAAAGAAAAGATCGCTGTTGATGACACCGAAGCGGCAGAAAACAACAAAGGTTCTCAGTAGCTGCCGAAGGTTTCCTTGTGTTGCAAGGATTTTGCTTTCGGCTGTTGTTTTTTCTCTCCGATCAAGAAGATACCCTGCGAAGCACCTTTCTGATCTTCGTTGGCGGCTTGGGGAAGAGTTCGCTTTATTTCTCTTTTTGG
>SOHZ01000543.1 GCA_004377365.1 Anaerolineales bacterium
AAAAAAACCACTTTTGGCGATAGCCCAATTGTCCTATTAGGGCTTCTGCTTTTCCCCGGATCGGGCAAGGGTGGGGGCGGTCGGATTGGGTAAAGCCAAGGGCTCAAGATTGACAGGCAGGGGCGGCGATGCTACAATATGGTAGCCCCCACCTGGCGATCAAGTTTCGCCGTAACTGCTCACCCTCTTCGTCAAACAGAGGTAAGAGTCGTAGTGTCATTGCGAGGAGCCCTTCGACAGGCCTGTCCTGAGCGTAGTCGAAGGGCTCAGGATAAACCATGCACTGAGCGAAGCGAATGTGTCCGCGACGAAGCAATCTCGTTTTAGGCTGCCGGATGTTGCTCGCCAACAACGAGATTCTTCCCTCCCTTCGGTCGCTCAGAATGACAATGGCTGAGTGGTTACGTTTCGCGAATGAAGTGAGGTAGCGATGACCGAGGCCGTCTTGGATCCCGAGCGTCAACGGAAAGCCAAAGAATACGCCAGAATCCGCCACCGGCTCCTGTTAGCAGACCTGGCCATAGCCGCCGTTTACGTGCTGGTCCTGTTGCTTTCCGGCCTATCTGCGTGGTTCAAGGTCCAACTGCTGCTCGTTAGCCCTCAACCCCTGGTAGTGATTGCCTTGTATTTCGTGGCTTTCTCCATCGTCTACGGGCTCTTTGATTTCCCATTGAGTTACTATGGGGGGTATGTCTTGCCTCACCGCTATGGGCTGTCTACCCAAAGTCCCGGGGGCTGGCTGGCCGACCAGGCCAAGGGCGCTGCCCTGGGTTTGGGCATGGGTCTGGTGGCCATGGAGGTGATGTACTACCTGCTCAGGGCTTTTCCTTCGATCTGGTGGCTGCTGACCGGCATCCTTTTTCTGTTTTTCATCATCGTCCTTGCCAACCTGGCCCCATTGTTGATCGTGCCCCTCTTCTTCAAGTTCAGGCCTTTGGAGGATGAGGAACTGGTGAGCCGCCTGATCTCTTTGGCCGAAAGGGCAGGCACCAGGGTGCGGGGGGTCTTTACTATTGATCTCAGCACCCGAACCACAGCCGCCAACGCCGCTCTGATGGGTCTGGGGAACACCCGGCGAATTGTGGTGGGGGATACCTTGATGGAGAAGTACGACCCCGACGAGATCGAGACCATTCTGGCTCACGAGTTGGGCCATCACGTCCACGGTGACATCTGGCGCGGGATTGTTGTCCAGACAGCCCTTACTCTGATTGGGCTGTTTCTTGCCGACCGTCTGTTACGTTGGGGGGTGGCCTATTTTGCTTTCGAGGGTCTGGCCGACGTCGCTGCTTTCCCCCTGGTGGCTATAGCCATGGGGGGCCTGGCTGTGCTGGCTATGCCTCTGGCCAACGCCTATGCCCGCTGGCGAGAGGGGCTGGCCGATCAATTCTCCCTGGAGATGACGAGCAAGCCCCAGGCTTTCATCTCGTCAATGACAAAGCTGGCCAATCAGAATCTGTCCGAAGCCGAGCCGGAGCCCTGGGCTGAGTTTCTCCTTTACAGCCACCCGGCCATCGGCAAGCGTATCAAGCGAGCCCAGGGTTTCAAATCATCTCTGGCTGAGGAGAGTTCTCTCAATAGTTTATAAGGAAAGGAAGAGAGTGTGAGAGAAGACATTGAGCTTTCCATTGTGATCCCCCTGCTGAATGAGGAGGCCAATCTGAAGCCCCTCTATTCCGAGCTGAAGGAGGCCCTTGATGCCCTGGGGCGGAGCTACGAGATCGTCTTCGTTGACGACGGCAGCACCGATGGCTCCGTGCAGGCGTTGGCCGAGTTGCACGCAGCCGATGATCGGGTCAAGGTCGTCGAGTTCCGCCGCAACTTTGGCAAGACGGCTGCCCTGACCGCTGGTTTTCGCCTGAGCCATGGCCAGATTGTGGTCACCATGGACGCCGACCTCCAGGATGACCCGGCTGAGATAGGGGTTCTGTTAGGCAAGCTGGAGGAGGGGTATGACCTGGTGGCTGCCTGGCGTTTCGAGCGGCAGGATCCCCTTTCCAAGACGCTACCCTCGCGGCTTTTCAACTGGACGGTCGCTTCTCTGACGCGGGTGAGGCTGCATGATTTTAACTGTGGTTTCAAAGCCTATCGCCGGCTGGTGACAGAGGAGGTCAAGCTCTACGGTGAACTGCACCGCTTCATCCCTGTGCTGGCCTTTCTGAAGGGTTTCCGCATCACTGAGGTCAAAGTGGTTCACCGGCCGCGCCGCGCCGGCCAGTCCAAGTACGGGATCGGACGCCTGGGCCGGGGGCTCCTCGACTTTTTGACCGTTATTTTCCTGACCACCTACCTGAAGAGACCCTTGCACCTTTTTGGGACGGCGGGCATCGCTGTATTTCTGGTTGGCTTTGCTATCAACGCCTATATGGCCTATCTCCGGTTTTTTCTGGACCAGGCTATTGGGACGCGGCCCCTTCTTCTGCTGGGTGTTCTGTCCATGCTGCTGGGGTTGCAAATTATCTCCACGGGCCTCCTGGGCGAAATGCTACGCAATCTGACTTTTCGGCCCGAAGAGGAATACTCCATCAGGAGGGTCCTTGATTAGGGAACAGTGAGCCAAGATTACGGTAATCTTCAGAAGCATCTCAATCCCAATCCTGTGCAGCGCTACCTTCTGCGGCGCTTTCACCGTCAGATAGCCTCTTTGCTAAAGGCGACGGGGGCGGAGAGAATCCTGGACGCTGGCTGCGGAGAGGGCTTCGTGGTCAGCTATTTGCTGCAGGAGAACGACGGGTTAGCCATCACCGGGCTAGATTGTAGCCTGGAGGCCATCGAGATGGCCCGCCAGATGGTGCCGGGCGTACTTTTCGGCGTGGGTGATCTCAGGGAGATGCCTTACAGCGATGACAGTTTCGATCTGGTGATGTGTCTGGAAGTGTTGGAGCATCTGCCCGATCCGCACCGGGGGCTGCGTGAATTGAGGCGAGTGACCTCAGCCCACTGCCTGGTCAGCGTCCCTCACGAGCCCTTCTTCCGGACGACAAACTTTCTGCGGGGCAAACACGTGCCTGCCTGGGGTCGCGATCCCGAACACCTTCAACATTGGACAGCCGGGCAGTTCCGCCGTCTGGTGGAGCAGTATTTTAAGGTCGAACGGGTTGTCTATTCCTTTCCGTGGGTGATCGCGTTGGGACGCAAGTTGTAGCCCCGTGGGGTGATAGGAATGGGGCTTGTCCTGAGCGGGGAAGGGCTTGTTGCCGGGTTCCATCGTTGCTTCTCTTGGCAAGGTGTGCTATACTAAGGGCAAGGAGGTGCCATCATGTCGCAAGTTACGCTCATCTCGCACAGCGACTCTCCCCTCAGACCTCTAGTGGAATCGGCCTTGCGCTCCGAGATGAGGATGCTGGAGATCGGCCTCAAGCGCACTGAGGAGCGGCTTCAGACCTTTGAGGATCGCTTTGGCATGACCTCCGACGAGTTTTACCACCGTCTGTGCAGCGATGAACTGGAGGAGACTCTGGACTTTGTTGAATGGGCAGGGGAATACAAGACTCTGTCCCTACTGCGCGAGAAGTATCAGACCTTGAAGGACGTCGAGATTTGTTAATCACCGACTACTTTCAGGAAAGTTGACACAGTATCCCGAATGTAGTAAAATAGTTGCAGAATTTCAGAAATTCTGCAAGTGCTCATTTGGAGGAAAGAGACATGGCTATGACGAAAGTGCAGATCAGGCAGCGAGGTACCCTCACCTTGCCTGCCAAGCTGCGGGCTAAATATAACCTTGAAGAAGGCGATGTCCTGACTTTGGTTGAGCTGGAGGGAGCCTTCTTTCTGTCGCCAAAGATCTCAGTGGTACCCAAGCTGGCCGCTGAAATTGAGCGCTTGCGCGAAGAAGCGGGTCTGTCGGTAGAGGATCTGCTGGAGGGATTGGACGAACAGCGTCGCCGTTACTACGAGGAACGACATGGAGAGGCCAGCTAAACCGCGCCTCTTCGTTGATGCGGATGTCCTCATCGCCGCTTCGGCTTCGACCAAAGGGGCCAGCCACATCTTGCTGCAACTGTCAGACTTGACTATCATCGAATGTATCGTCTCGAAGCAGGTGGTCGTCGAAGCAGAGCGCAACTTGAGGGACAAACTCCCCCAGGCGTTGCCAGCCTTCCGTCTGCTGGTAGCTTCAGCCGTAGAGCAGGTCGAAGACCCAGACCAGAGCCAGATACAGTCCCTTATCGGTCAGGCAGAGGCCAAAGACCTGTCCATCCTGGCAGCAGCATTGTCCAACGGTTGCCAATATCTGGTGACTTTTAACGTGCGCCATTATCGGCCATCAGCCAGTATCATCGCCGTGCTACGTCCAGGAGAGTTTCTGCTGAAATTGCGTGAGCAACTAAGCACGTTGGTCTCCTAGCCTCGGGGGATTCCATGAAAAGAGTTGTTGAATGTGTGCCCAATTTCAGCGAAGGGCGCAGAAGAGGAATCATTGATCAGGTTGTAGGAGCCCTGGCTTCGGTGGAAGGGGTCAGGGTGCTGGATGTACAGTCGGACGCTGACCACAACCGTTCGGTGGTGACCATGGTGGGAGAGCCAGAAGCGGTGGAGGACGCAGCTTTCCGGGGCATCGAGCGGGCAGCCCGGCTCATTGACATGGATCAGCACCGGGGGGAGCACCCGCGCATGGGGGCGACCGATGTGGTGCCCTTTGTGCCTATCGCTGGAGTGACTATGGCCGGCTGTGTAGAGATGGCCCGTCGCCTGGGGGAGCGCGTTGGACGAGAGCTCTCTATACCTATCTACCTCTACGAGGAGGCGGCGACACGTCCTGAAAGGCGCAACCTGGCCGATGTGCGGCGGGGCGAGTACGAGGGGCTCAAAGTTGAGATCGAGACCGACCCCCATCGCACCCCCGACTTTGGACCAGCCAGGATGGGGAAGGCCGGGGCTACAGCCATTGGCGCTCGCTCACCTCTCATCGCCTTTAACGTCTACCTCGACACCGACGATGTGGCGATAGCCAAAGCCATCGCCCGTGCTGTGCGCCACTCCAGCGGTGGTCTGCGCTACGTCAAGGCCCTGGGCCTGCTGGTCGAGGGCCGCGCTCAGGTCTCCATGAATCTGACCGACTATCGCCAGACACCCATCCACCGGGTGGTCGAAATGATCCGCAAGGAGGCGGCGCGCTATGGCGTGGCCATCGTCTCCGGCGAAATGGTGGGGCTGATTCCCAACGAGGCCCTGGTGGATGTCGCCCGTTTCTATCTCCAACTGGATGGCTTCTCGCCGGATCAGATTCTAGAGAATCGCTTGGCTGAATAGGGTGGCTGGGTATGCTTGGGACAGTTACTTTGGATGCCCCGCTTGAATTCGAACCAGAGATCGTTGGGTCGAGTCCGATAGACAGTTTCAGAGAAAGCCTTAATCCTCGTCCGAGATTGGGGCTTTTCTATACATATTGGGTAACTGCTCAGGCATCGTCTGGAAAGAGGCAAGCCTATGCACGGAATAACTTCGTTTGGTGTCATTGCGAGGAACGAAGTGACGAAGCAATCTCGACCGGTGCTTACATATTGAAGGCAGGAGATTGCTTCGCTACGCTCGCAATGACAGGCTGAGCAGTTACCATATTGGTACGGAAGAACTATTGACAGAATGGCCTAATCGGGTTATCCTTATGGTAGACTCCTGGTGCTTCAAGGGATGAAAGATGATCAATGAAATCACACCGGCAAAGCCACCGCGAGAGCGGGACATCCTAGATACCCTTTGGCGTCTTTTCAGCTCGACTCAACTGGCTGCCATCGTACTGCTTGTGGTTGCCCTGGTCTCGACTCTCAGTGCTCTGTTCCCTCAAGTCCCCAGCCAGGCAACGAGGGATTCGGCCGTTTACGCTCAATGGTTGGCCAGCGTGCAGGGTCGCTATGGCAGTTGGTTTGATTTCCTGAGCACGATGGGCCTTTTCGACGTCTACGGTTCGTGGTGGTTCAGAGCACTGCTGGCCCTCCTGGCTTTTGGATTAATCATCGGCACGGCTGAGCGGGTGGCTTCCCTTTGGCGGACGATGCGCCAGACAGAGGTCCAGCAAGGTGATGATTCCTTCGTTGATGTCTCTCAACAAGCGGTCTTTTCTGTTGACCAGCCGGCTGAGCAGTTGGTGGAGCGTTTGAAAGCTGTGCTGACTCGACGGCTCTGCCGCACCCTCGTGGAGAGGGAAGAGGGGATGGTCTACCTTTACGCCGACCAGCTTTGGGTGGAAGCGGCGGCTCTCCTGGGCCACATTGGATTGATCGTGATCCTGGCGGGTGCGGTCATCACCAATCATCTGGGGTGGCAGGAGGATGCAGTGACTCTTAGCCCCGGCCAGAGTTATAAAGTCGGGCATGGACTGGATGCCGTTCTTCGTTTTGAGAAGCTAGAGTTGGACACCTACCCGGACGGTTCACCCAGGGACTCTAGAACTTTTTTGCAGATCATAGAGAATGATACTGAGGTCGAACAGGTCATCGGGGTTAACCGGCCTTTGACCTATCGGGGTGCGAGCTTTTATCAGATCTCTCACGGGATGGCTGTAGCCGTCAAAGCCGGCGGCAAGGATGGCCAACCTCTCCGCTTGCAGTCTTTTGCTGACGGAGCCAAGACGGCCGCTGTGGTGAGCTTGCCTTTTGGGGGGCACCAGAGCGAGCGTCACTTCGCTGTCCCTGATCAGAACATCGTCTTTCAGTTGGTGTTCTATCAGTCTTTGCCGGACCATGGCTATGACGGTCCTGTCTTTCTGGTGCAGGCTTATCGGGGTAGTGAGGTTGAACCAATTTACAGCGGTTTCATTGCAAAGAACACTTCATTGAAAGTGGGTGACGCTACCTATCATTTGGCTCTGGATCAATACAGTGTCCTGCGGATCGTCAGAGACCCCGCTATCGCCATCGTCGTATTGGGCCTGTTGCTGACCGTTATTGGGCACTTTGTCTGGCTTTACTGGTCTCCCATCCGGTTCTGGGCTGCCGTGTCCGAAAAGGGTGCTAAGGCGACAGTCCAGTTGGCAGGGACGGCGGAGCGTGATGAGGCCAGCTTTGCTTCGTGGTTCGAGAGCCTGGCTCAAGAGGTGAAGAAGGAAGGCAAAGATGGTTGATGAGATTCCTTTCCTGGGGATAGCTTATGCCTGTTTCTTGATAGCGACCGTCGCCTATGCCATCCACCTGGCAAAAGGAGATCGTGAGGTCGGTCGCGCTGGCACGTGGACGAGCTTGCTAGGGGCTGTCATTCTGGCAGGCGGTCTTCTGGTGCGCACGGTCCAGGCAGGGCATTGGTTCCCGGTTGGCATCTACGAACTCTCACTAGCCCTTACCTTGGCCATCGTCTCCCTCTACCTCTTGCTGGAGCATCTGGCCAGGACCAGTGGTGAGCGCCGTCGAACCGTCAGGGGGGCTGGAGCCTTTGTGATGCCCCTTGTTCTACTTGTCTACACCTATGCTTTTTTGCTTCTCCCTCCAACAGCCAGGTTGGCTGAGCCCCTGACACCCGCACTGCGCAGTCCCTGGTTCGGACTCTATATCCTGGGGGTGCTGATTGCTTATGGTTTCTTTGCTGTAGCCTGTGGGGCTGGTCTGTT
Organism: Anaerolineales bacterium; assembly: GCA_004377365.1. Lineage (GTDB taxonomy): Bacteria > Chloroflexota > Anaerolineae > E26-bin7 > E26-bin7 > E26-bin7. Next base: position 7,547 of record SOHZ01000543.1, read on the forward strand.
GTATCTCTGCGCCAATGTCGCTCATGCCAAAGAGGGCGCAGGGATCTTTCCCCCGTTGAAGGTCATTGATGGGCTCAACTATCGGGCCGTGGCTTATGGTTTCCCCTGGTTGACTGCGGGCCTGGCGGCCGGTTCGTGGTGGGCCTGGCGAGCCTGGGGGAGCTGTTGGTCATTGAGGGAGATTTGGATTCTAGTCCTGTGGCTGATCTATGCTGCTTCCCTGCACCTGCGCAGATCGGGCCGCTGGTCGGCCCATCGCTCGGCCCTCTTTTCAACCCTGGGTTTCGTCTTGGTGCTATTGACCTTTATGGGAGACTATGTTTTGACAGGCAAGGCCGACGCGATCAGTAGCTTGCTCGTCTATTGAGAGCCAGGAGGACGATGAAATGGGACACAGTGCCAGAAAACCAATCATTATCGGTGTGGCCGGGGGCACAGGCTCAGGTAAGACGACGGTCTCTCAAGCTATCCTGGATCGGGTCGGGCGTGATAGGATCGCCTATATTCAGCACGATTCCTATTACAAGGATCGTAGTCATCTCCCTTTCGAAGAGCGGGCCAAAATCAATTTCGACCACCCTGATGCCCTGGAGACCGAATTTTTGGTGCAGCATCTGAAAGTGCTTAAGGATGGGCATCATGTTGAGGTGCCTGTCTATGATTTCACCATCCATACTCGCGCATCTCAGACGCAGTGGGTGGAGCCGTGCCGGGTCATCCTGGTGGAGGGCATTCTCATTTTCGCCGACGATGCCTTGCGGGACATGATGGATGTCAAAATCTACGTGGACACCGATGCAGACATTCGTTTCATCCGTCGTCTGGAGCGGGACATCACTGAGCGGGGCAGGACCATGAACTCGGTGATAGACCAATACCTGACCACGGTGCGGCCCATGCATCTGGAATTCGTCGAACCCAGCAAGCGCTACGCCGACGTCATCATCCCCGAAGGTGGATTCAATCCCGTCGCTTTAGACATGGTCGTGGCGCGGATAGAGGCGATGATAGAGGAACCCCCCAATCTTCATTGACTTTTCCCCCATCCTGTTGACATCACGGCCAGTCTGTGGTATAATTCAATCACTGAATTATGAGTGAGCGGATGGACTCCCGGCAAATGGAACGGGATCTGCGGATCCTGGAGCATATCGAGCGCGACCCGAACGTCACCCAGGCCACTTTGGCGACGCACCTGGGTGTGGCTGTGGGGAGCGTGAACTGGTATCTCAAGCGCTTGATCAATAAGGGCTACATCAAGGTCAAGCGGCTGCAGCGGAAGCGGTTGCGGTACCTGATCACGCCGCAGGGTATTGCTGAGAAGGCTCGTTTGGCCTATGAATACATGGATTTCTCGTTGCGTGTCTATCGAGAGTTGCGGGCTGAGGCCCAGCGGCTGCTGGACGAGGTTCAGGCGGCTGGCTATAGCAAGGTGCACATTGATGGCGATGGGGACGTGGCGGAGATCTGTCGGCTGACGTGTCTGGAGCGGGGCATCAAAGTGGCACCAGCATCGCAGATAGACTTGCCGGTGTTGCGAGTTGAGGGCGCGAGCCTGGCTTTGGAGTGGGCGGGGTTCGATAAGCCGGGTGTGAGCGAATAGGAGGGGCTGTCGAGGCTGAATTTTACATGATTACCATTGGACAGGTTGGTTTGGGGCATTGGGGCCCGAATCTTTTGAGAAACTTTGTGGCCTTACCTGATAGCCGGGTCAGGCTCTGTTGTGACATTGATGAGGCAGTCAGAGCCAAAATGGCAGATGCCTATCCAGGTGTCGAGACGACCGCCGACTATGGCCAAGTGCTGGAAGACCGGGAGATCGAGGCCGTTGTCGTCTCGTCGCCGGCTAGCTTGCACTCTCAGCATACCCGGCTGGCGCTAGAGCACGGCAAGCACGTGTTTGTGGAGAAACCTATCGCACTTGACATAACGCAAGCTGTCGAGCTGGTCAGGCTGGCCGAAGCACGCCGGCGGGTTCTGATGGTGGGCCACCTTTTGCTCTACCACCCAGCCGTGCAGCAGCTCAAAGGCTACGTGGATGCAGGTACTTTGGGCCGAATTCATTACATCTACTCCCATCGGCTAAATCTGGGCCAGGTGCGGCGAGACGAAAACGCGATGTGGAGTCTGGCACCCCACGACATTTCCGTGGCCCTCTATTTGCTAAACCAGACGCCAGAGGCGGTCAGTGCACAGGGAAGAGCTTTCCTCCGCGCTGATGTTCACGACCTGGTCTTCCTGACGATGTATTTCGCCGACGGGTCGTTGGCCCATTGTCACGTAAGCTGGCTGGACCCTCACAAGGTGCGTCGTTTCATTGTGGTTGGGAGCAAGAAGATGGCGGTCTTTGACGATATGGAACCGCGCGAAAAGATTCGACTTTACGACGCTGGCGTGGATTTTCCCGATGTGGGTTATGGTGACCTGTTGACCCTGCGCTTTGGCGACGTGCACATCCCCCGCGTGGATATGAAGGAGCCGCTGCGCCTGGAATGTCAGCACTTTCTTGATTGCGTTCAGCAGGGCGCAAGGCCGGTCAGCGACGGACGCAATGGCGTGGACGTGTTGCGTGTCCTTGATGCAGCGCAACAATCATTGGAACTGGATGGGCAGCCGGTGGCGTTGACCGAGGTGACGATATGAGCCATCCAGGTATTGCTCCCACTGCCCAGGTTGGTCCTGGTTGTGTCTTTGGCCAGAACGTGGTAGTAATGGATGGTGTGACACTGGGCGCAAGTGTGTCGCTGGGACACAGTGTGGTGGTGCATCCGGGGACAGTCATCGGTGACGGTGTGACGGTGGGCGACAACGCTGTGCTGGGCAGGTCGCCCAGGCTGGCCCGCACCAGCACCCTCCAGGCCAGGGGGGACCTGCCGCCGCTGGAGATTGGTGCCGGCAGCGCTGTTGGTGCCGGGGCGGTCGTCTACGCTGGCACTCGCATTGGCCGGGACTGTCTCATCGCTGACCAAGCCTTCGTCCGCGAAAACTGTGTCATAGGCGATGCGGTCATTGTGGGCCGCGGTGTCACCGTCGAAAATGAGACGACCATCGGTAGCTATACCAAAATTCAATCACAAGCCTATATCACCGCCTGGATGACCATTGAAGAGCACGTCTTTATTGCCCCTTGCGTTGTGACCACCAACGACAACTATATGGGCCGTACTCAGGAGCGATTCAAGCATCGCAAAGGACCTCACATCAAGCGGGGTGCGCGGGTGGGGGCCAATTCAATCTTGCTGCCAGGGGTGACGATTGGACGCGAGGCCTTTGTCTCCGCCGGGGCATTGGTGACTCGTGACGTGCCCGATGCCGTGCTGGTGATGGGTGTCCCTGCACGGGTGATCCGCGACGTGCCCGAAGACGAGTTTGTGGACATGCAATGAAGGGTGACTTATGCCTTTGCGCGTGCGAAGGCAATCAGAAAGCGAGTAAAGATGACTACCATTTCGGTTCTTGACCTCAAGGCTCAGTATCAATCCATTAAAGACGAAATTGACGCGGCGGTGTTGGGCGTGATGGCCAGTGGCTATTTCGTGCTGGGGCCGAATGTCAAAGCACTTGAGGCTGAGGTGGCGGAGTACGTCGGTTGCCGATATGGGGTCGGCGTCGCCTCTGGCACTGACGCGCTGCGGTTATCGCTGGCGGTGCTGGGCATCGGCCCCGGCGACGAGGTCATCACCACCCCTTTCACCTTTGTGGCCACCGCCAACACCATCTCTCACTCCGGGGCACGGCCAGTCTTCGTGGACATTGACCCGCGCACGTTCAACATCGTCCCGGCACAAATTGAGGCAGCCGTCACCGAACGAACCAAAGCCATCGTGCCGGTGCATCTGTATGGGCAGCCAGCCGAGATGGAGGCAATTATGGACATTGCCCGGCGACATAGCCTGTACGTCATTGAGGATTGCGCCCAGGCCATCGGTGCCGAGGCGGACGGGCGGCGTGTTGGATCCTTTGGTGACGTGGCCTGCTTCAGCTTTTATCCCACCAAGAACCTGGGCGCTTATGGGGATGGAGGCATGGTGACGACCAATAACTCCGAGATCGCTGGGCGAATTGACGTGCTGCGCCGACAGGGGGGCAAGGTCAAGTATTATCACGAAGTATTAGGCTTTAACAGTCGCCTGGATGAAATGCAAGCGGCGCTGCTGCGGGTAAAGTTGCGCCACCTGGACGGCTGGCAGGCCGAACGGCGGCGGGTCGCCGCCCGCTACGACGAATTGCTGAGCACTCTGGACGTGGTGACTCCCGTTGTGCGGCCTGGCGTGACTCATGTCTATCATCAGTACACCATCCGCGTACCTCGCCGTGACGAACTGCACCAGTTCCTCAAAGATCGTGGCATCGGTACGATGATTTATTACCCGCTTCCCCTCCATCTGCAAAAGCTATACCACGACCTGGGCTACGCCGAGGGCAGTCTGCCGGTTAGCGAGGAGGCGGGGCGTAAGGTGCTCTCACTGCCTATGTACCCCGAGTTGACCGAGGAGCAGATTCAGCGGGTGGTGGAGGCGATTGCTGAGTTCTTGAGCGGCGGCGTAAGGTAGGCCGGGTGAAAATCGTCTCGGTTGTGGGCGCCCGGCCTCAGTTCATCAAAGCGGCGCCTGTGAGCCGGGTCTTGCGGCAGGACTACACTGAGGTGCTGGTTCACACCGGCCAGCACTACGATCACAACATGTCGGCGCTCTTCTTTGAGGAGTTGGACATCCCGGAGCCGGACTATAACCTGGGCATCGGTTCTGGGCCGCACGGGCAGCAGACAGGGCGCATGCTGGAAGCGATAGAGCGGGTGTTGCTTGACGAGCAGCCCGACTGGGTGCTGGTGTACGGCGACACCAACTCCACCCTGGCGGGAGCGTTGGCAGCCGTCAAGTTGCACATCCGGGTGGCGCACGTCGAAGCAGGGCTGCGCAGTTTCAACCGGCGCATGCCCGAGGAGCATAACCGGATACTGACCGATCATGCTGCTGACCTGCTTCTGTGTCCCACGCAGACAGCGGTGGAGAATCTGGCGCGCGAGGGTATCACTCAGGACGTGCACAACGTCGGCGACGTGATGTATGATGCGGTATTGCACAACATCGGGGTTGCTGAGAAGCATTCGACTGTTCTGGAGCGCCTGGCACTTGAGCCCGGGGGCTATCTGCTGGCAACCGTGCATCGAGCCGAGAATACCGACGACCCGGCTCGCCTGGCTGCCATCGTGGAGGCCTTTGGTGCCATCGCAGAGCCGATTGTCTTCCCGGCCCATCCTCGCACCCGTTCGGCGCTGGCTGCATTTAAGTTGTCGGTCCCGGCCAACGTCCGGCTGATCGAGCCGGTGGGCTACCTGGACATGCTGTTGCTGGAGAATCACGCGCGTGTGATTCTGACCGACTCGGGCGGCGTGCAGAAGGAAGCGTACTTCTTCGACGTGCCCTGCGTCACCCTGCGCGAGGAGACAGAGTGGGTGGAGACTGTCGAGGCTGGGTGGAACCGGGTAGTGGGAACGGTTCCCGGGCGGGTTACGTCGGCGGTACGGGAGCTATCGCCAGTGGGTTCGCCGCCCGCGGTGTTTGGCGATGGGCGAGCGAGTGAGCGAATCTCGGAGATTATTGGTGAGTGGAAGGGGTAAGGGGAGTGGCCCTGGAACTGACGGAGGGGATGCGGAGGGGCGCGAAGCAGGACTGGCTGGACGAGCTGGTAGCGCGCCTGCGCCCGATTTTTGAGGAACACGGGGTTCTGCGCGCGATCCTCTTTGGCTCGCTGGCGCGTGGAGAGGCATCGCGCCGCAGTGACCTGGACCTCATTCTCGTTCAGGATACAGACAAGCGCTTTCTGGATCGCTACGATGACCTGCTGGGGGAGATTGCACAGGTGGTGTCTGGGCGAGACGTCGACCTGCTCATCTACACCCCCCAGGAACTGGCCCGGTTGACTGATCGTCCGTTTCTCAAAAGGGCTTTGAGTGAGGGAAGGGTTATCTATGAGTCAGAGCAAGAATCGCTATCATGCTAAGCGGTGGTTACGAACGGCGGAGGAGGATTTGGAAGCCGCAAAGGTACTTCTCGACGCCGGCATGTATGCTCAGGCCTGCTTCTATGCCCAGCAGAGTGGAGAAAAGGCCATCAAGTCTCTGTGGTACCTGGTGGATGCGGATCCCTGGGGGCATTCTGTACAACGTCTGATCGCGGAATTCCCCTGGCGGACAAAAGTTCCAAACCTGGAAGTGTGGATTGAACGGGGAGCCCTGTTGGACAAGTTTTACATTCCCACCCGCTACCCGAATGGGTTGCCCGACCTGACGCCTGGTCAAGTGTATCGGCAGGAAGACGCCAGGCGGGGGATAGAAGCGGCTCGCGCATTGGCCGTGGCGTGCGAAAAGTGGCTGGAGGAGCATTGAGCTAAGCGTATTCTTCGCCCTGCCCTGCGTCACCCTGCGCGGCGAGACAGTGTGGGGGGAGACGGTCGAGGCCGGGTGGAACGTGATAGTGGGGGCGAAGCCCCAACGCATCGTGGCGGCTGTGCATGATCTACACCCACCAGGGTCGCCGCCGGTTTTTGGCGATGGGCGGGCGAGCGGGTAGCCAAAGCTATTTCTGAGTGAGGAATCATGAATTGGGAAAACTTGACGATCTTAATCACTGGTGGTACCGGATCTTTTGGCAAGAAATTCACCGAAATCATGGTGCGCGAGTATCGTCCCAAAAAGCTTATCATTTACAGTCGGGACGAGCTCAAGCAACATGAGATGCGGGTAAGCGGGTTTAACCATCCCAGCTTGCGTTACTTCATCGGCGACGTGCGTGATCGGGAGCGCCTTTACCGCGCGATGCATGGGGTAGATATTGTCGTGCATGCCGCTGCTCTTAAGCAGGTCCCGGCCTGTGAGTACAACCCCCTTGAAGCAGTGAAAACAAACATCAACGGCGCTGCCAATATTATAGACGCGGCCATTGATACTGGTGTAACAAAAGTGTTGGCTCTCAGTACCGATAAGGCGGTCAACCCCATCAACCTCTATGGTGCGACCAAGCTCGTCGCCGAAAAGTTGTTTGTGCAAGGCAATGCTTATGCGGGGACGGAGGGGGTGCGTTTTAGCTGTGTGCGCTATGGCAACGTGGTCGGCAGCCGGGGCAGTGTCATTCCTGTTTTCCAACGGCAGCGCGCGAGTGGAAAGATCACCATTACCGATGGACGTATGACTCGCTTTTGGATCACCCTGGAGCAGGGCGTACAATTTGTCATCAAGTGCATTGGCATGATGCAGGGGGGGGAGGTCTTTGTCCCCAAGATCCCCAGTATGCGGATTGTGGATCTGGCGGATGTCGTAGCTCCTGGTTGCGAGCAGGAGAACATGGGTATCCGCCCGGGTGAGAAGTTGCATGAGGTCTTGGTATCGCGGGACGAATCTCGCTACACGCTAGAATTTGATGACATGTACCTGATTCAGCCGGTGCATCCCTGGTGGCAAACCAACGGGCATCCCGGCGGACAACCGATGGAAGATGGCACTAAATTTAGCAGTGATAAGAATACGTGGTGGCTCACCCACGATGAGTTGAGTCAAATGGTCGAGGAATAGGGTATGGCAAGATTGGCGATAGATGGCGGGACACCAGTTCGCCAGACGCTTTTGCCCTATGGCCGTCAGACCGTGGACGAAGGCGACATAGCAGCCGTCGTGGAGGTGTTGCGCTCCGATTGGCTGACCACTGGCCCGAAGGTGGCGGAGTTTGAGCAGGCCCTTGTCGCTTTCGTCGGCACCAAGGAAGCAGTGGCAGTGAGCAATGGCACGGCTGCGCTGCACGCGGCGATGTATGCCATAGGTATCGGACCTGGTGACGAGGTCATTGTGCCACCTATGACCTTTGCTGCTACTGCCAACTGTGTGGTTTTTCAGGGGGGTACACCGGTCTTTGCCGATGTGGATCCCGACACGCTGCTGCTCGACCCGGTCCAGGTCGAGGCGAAGATCACGCCACGTACCAAGGCGATTATCGCCGTTGACTACACCGGGCAACCATGCGATTATGACGCGCTGCGGACCATCGCTGACCGGCATGAGTTGACTCTCGTGGCCGATGCCTGCCACGCGCTGGGCGGCAGCTACAAAGGGCGCCCCGTTGGCTCTCTGGCCGATCTGAGTGTTTTTAGCTTTCACCCGGTGAAGCATATCACCACCGGCGAGGGTGGTATGATCACCACGGATGACCCGGAGTTGGCGCAACGCATGCGGGTCTTCCGCAACCATGGCATCACCAGCGATCATCGCCAGCGCGCACAGCAAGGCTCTTGGTTTTACGAAATGGTAGACTTGGGCTATAACTATCGCCTGACGGATTTGCAGTGCGCTTTGGGGATGAGCCAGTTGCGCAAACTGCCTGGCTGGGTGGCGCGCCGCCAGGAGATCGCCCGGCACTACGATGCCGCGTTCGCTGAGATTCCTGCTGTGGACCCGCTGGGGGTGCGAGATGACGTCTCTCATGCGTATCACCTGTATGTGACCCGGTTGGATCTGGCACAGTTGCGGGCGACGCGGGCCGAAGTGTTCACTGCCCTGCGTGCCGAGGGGATCGGCGTCAACGTTCACTATATTCCTGTGCATTTGCATCCTTACTACTGCAATCGCTTTGGCTATGGTAAGGGCGATCTACCCAGCGCTGAAAGCGCGTATGAGCGGATCTTAACACTGCCCATGTATCCTAAAATGAGCGAGAAAGATGTTGAAGACGCAATTCTAGCGATTCACAAGGTGGCTGGCGCGTACAGCTACGTAGATCAGCGAACAATATTTGGCTTCAGTTAGCTCAAGGAGGACAACATGTCATTGGAAGCTTGGCAGCAATGGGGAAAGAGGCCTGAGATCGAATGGACTCTCGTCGAGCGAGCCCGCGGTTCGCTTCAGGAAATGGAATGTACAAAGCAGTTGGTTAGACTCGTGTCGGAGGTCCACTGACCAGGAACGAGAGTTCTTGATGTGGGTTGCAACGTGGGCCACTACCTGCGTGGCTTGCGGCGGCTTGATGCAGCGCTGGACTACACAGGAGTTGATGCTTACGAGTACTATATAGAGCAAGCACAGGCCATCTTTGCGGACGACCGCCATGCGCACTTTGAAGTTCGGAATATATTTGAGCCCCTTTTTCCAGATGACCCTTTTGACATTGTCTTCTGTTGCAACGTGTTCCTCCATTTGCCAGATTTCAGGTTGCCGGTTCGCAATCTGCTGGCGAGCACAAAGGAGGTGTGTTTCATCAGGACGCTCCTTGATGATCATACAACCATAGTGAAAAGAGCGGCAACTCAGGACTTTGATGACGAGGGAAACCCTCTCGACTTTGCCTACCAGAACACCTGGCAATCAGGTTACTTTGTTGGGTTTATCAGGCAGTTGGGTTGGAACGTCGAATTGATACCTGACGAGTTCGATGCATCGGTGCTAGAACGAGAGTGCGAGGCTGTGAAAAAAGGAAAGGGAACTCGCATTGTCGATGGTAGACAGGCAGATGGCAACATTATCTTCAATTGGATGTGGGCGAAGATCACCCCTGTGTGATAGTTGCCACCGATTAGTGATGAGGCAAACCGTGTGATGAAGGTGCTGGTAGTCGGCTGCGGTTCTATTGGCCGGCGTCACATGCGCAATCTGCGTGCGTTGGGAATTCAGCGTCTGGCGGTGTGTGATCCTGATCCAGACCGGCTGGCGCCGATGGTGACGGAGCTAGGCATACAGCCCTTCGCCGATTTCGAGAAAGCGATGGTTGCAACAAAGCCCGATTTGGTGTTCGTATGCACGCCGCCTGTGTTCCACGTGCCACAGGCTTTGCGCGCAGTGCGGGCAGGTGCGCACGTCTTTGTCGAGAAGCCGCTTTCCCATGCGCTCGACGGCGTGGATGAGTTGATTGCCGAGGCCGAGGCCCGCCAGCGGATTGTGCAGGTTGGTTACAACTTGCGCTTTCACCCTGGTTTGCAGAAGGTCAAGCAGTTGGTGGACGATGGCACCATAGGTCGGATTCTGTGGGCGCGGGTTGAGGTAGGCCAATACTTGCCGGATTGGCGTCCTTGGCAAGACTACCGCCAAAGCTATACGGCTCGGCGTGACCTGGGCGGCGGCATCATTCTGGATGCGTCGCACGAACTGGACTACGTCATCTGGCTGTTGGGACAGCCGACCGAAGTGATGTGCATGGCGGGCAAGGTGAGTAATCTAGAGGTTGACGTGGAGGATTGTGCGACTGTGCTGCTGCGTTTCGCCAGCGGAGCGCAGGCGGATGTGCACATGGACTTTGTGCAACGAGGGTATGCTCGTTCGTGCAAGCTGGCAGGCGAACAGGGGACCATCATCTGGGACCACCCAGCTCACCAGTTACGGGTTTACCAGGCAGAGACGGATTCTTGGGAGACGATGGCTTACGATTTCGACAGCAACGATATTTATATGGCAGAGGTGCAGCACTTCTTGGATTGTGTAGATCAAGCAATGACTCCACTGGTCGATCTCAAGCAGGCTAAGATGGTTTTGGAGGTAGCCTTGGCCGCCAAATCTGCAGCGGCGTAAGGCTCTTCGGAGGTGATCTCATGATAGATCTGAACGGTCGAGTTGCCCTGGTCACTGGTGGCTCAAGGGGGTTAGGCGCGGAAATTGTGCGTCAACTGGCAGGGCAAGGGGCTGACGCTGCATTCACCTATTTGCAGGATAAAACTGCGGCCGAAGCTCTGGTTGGTGAAGTGCAAACGCTGGAGCGCCGCTGTCTTGCAGTGCAGGCTGACGCAAGCGACTTTCAGAAGGCACAGCAGGTTATTACGGAAGTTAGGGAGAAACTTGGTGGAATCCACATTCTGGTGTGCAGTGCAGGCATTGCGCGTGGGGTGGCCTTGTGGAAGATGACTGAAGCCGATTGGGATGATGTCATTAACGTGTCGCTGAAAGGCGCTTTCAACTACATTCGGGCTGTTGCTCCCCTGTACATGGAACAGGCGTATGGTAAGGTAGTCTGCATAGGGTCAATCAATGGCCTGCGTGGGCGCCTTGGCAGCACAAGCTATAATGCTGCCAAAGCAGGGCTGGTCGGTCTGGTCAAAACGGCAGCGGCTGAGTTGGGGCGATTCAACGTCAACGTGAATCTTATTGCCCCAGGCTTCATCGAAACGCCATCCCAGATGCATACTCCAGAACTGATTCGTGATCTAGTGTTAAAGGAATGTGCGATCAAGCGTCTGGGGATGCCTGAAGATATTGCGCCTGTAGTGGTGTTTCTTTGCAGCGATGCCGCACGGCATGTCACCGGCCAGGTTATCAAAGTGGATGCGGGACAGTATCTATAATGGTCAAGGTAAATCGAAGGGTTGTTGTAATTCTTCAGGCTCGCATGGGCTCCACCCGCTTGCCAGGGAAGGTTCTGGCAAGTGTGGCAGGGCAACCCATGTTAGCCCTCATCATAAAACGGGTGCTGCCAGCCCGGTACATTGATCAGTTAGTGGTTGCAACGACTCGATTATCTCAGGACGATCCAATTGAGGCTCTTGTGACCGACCTGGGAATACCGTGTTTCCGTGGCGCCGAAGAAGATTGCCTTGATCGCTATTATCAGGCTGCCAGGCAATTTGAAGCAGAGGTCGTGGTTCGCTTGACAGGAGACAACCCTTTAATAGACCCTGCTTTTGTTGACTGGGTGGTGGAACAGTACTTATCATCGGATCCTCCTTGCGACTACACTGATTCGTGGTCGAGTAAGACGTACCCGGTGGGGCTATCTGTTGAGGTGTTCTCCTTCGATGCACTGGAGACCGCGTGCAAAGAAGACACAAATGTGCGGTGGAGAGAACACGTGACACCTTTCATCCATTGTCATCCAAATAGGTTCCGTCTCATGCACCTGGCGAGTTCGCAGGACTACTCCCACATGCGCTGGACGGTGGACACACCTGAAGATCTGGTCTTTGTACGGCGCATCTACGATTACTTCGGCCACGATCGCTTCTCCTGGCGCGAGGTACTTACTGTATTAGAAGTACATCCAGAGTGGCTGGAGATCAACCGACGCGTTGAGCAGAAGGCGATATGAATGCGGGGTAGGGGGGTATCTCTTATCGTTCGTGCCGACGCCAACACCCGTATGGGTACCGGTCACCTGATGCGCTGTCTGGCCCTGGCTCAGGCTTGGAAAGCTCGAGGTGGACGGGCAACGTTCATTACAGCCTGTGAAAGTGACGGTTTGCAGCATCGTCTCTCAGATGAGAGCTTTCAAGTCATCAGGTTGGAGCGCTCGTATCCTGATCCTGTTGATTGGGAGGTCACCTCGCGGGTGTTGGCAGCACATTCAAGTGCATGGGTAGTGCTGGATGGCTACCACTTTGATCCCGTCTATCAGCGTCAGATCAAGGAGACCGGACATTGGCTGCTGGCGATTGATGACATGGCTCATCTGGACCACTACTATGCTGACGTAGTGCTGAATCAGAACATCAACGCCGAGGATTTGCGTTACTCGTGTGAGCCATACACCCGTTTGTTGCTGGGTACTCGCTACGCGTTGCTGCGGTCGGAGTTCCTGGCCTGGCGAGGCTGGCAGCGAGAGGTTCCCAAGGTAGCCCGCAAAGTGCTGATTACTTTGGGGGGTGGCGACCCCGACAACCAGACCCTGAAGGTCGTTCAGGCGCTGCAGCGAGTGGACGTGGACGAGCTTGAAGCCGTGGTAGTCGTCGGTGCTAGCAACCCGCACTTCCGAGAAGTGCAATCCGCAGCTAGCAATTCGCAATTCGGAATCCGGCTTGTCCAGAACGTTACCAACATGCCTGAGTTGATGGCCTGGGCTGATGTGGCGGTATCTGCAGGAGGAAGTACCTGTTGGGAGTTGGCTTTTATGGGGCTGCCAAGTTTGCTCTTGACATTGGCGGACAACCAACGAGCGGCAGTTAGTATGCTGTCAGAAATCGGAATTTCGTTACATCTAGAGGAAGCGGTACGCGGTGACCTTCAGCGCATTGTTTGTAAAGTTATCACATTGATGAAGGATCCTGAAGCACGCTCGGCAATGAGTCAAAAAGGTATGCATTTGATTGATGGCCTCGGTGTTACACGAGTACTGGAATTGCTCAATTGAACATCGCTAAAAAGGGAAAAAATGATTCACTTGCGAGACATTCAGTCCGAAGACAAAGAGAAAATCCTCAAATGGCGGAACTTGCCAGAGGTAGCTAAGTATATGTACACAGATCACTACGTCACCCCGAAGAACACGATAGGTGGTTCCAACGCATTATCAACGATCCTAGTTGTTGTTACTGGATCATCGTGTGCGACGGAGTAGATGTTGGGTTGGTGAACGTCTATGACCTGGATCAGCAAAATCAACGTTGCTATTGGGCGTTTTATGTGGCTGATCCAAATGTTAGAGGCAAGGGAGTAGGAAGTTTTGTTGAGTATTCTGTCTTGCATTATGTTTTTGATGAACTTGGGCTAAACAAGTTGTGTTGTGAGGTGTTAGATTTCAATGAAGCTGTTGTCAATATGCACAAGCGCTTTGGATTTCAGCAGGAAGGTCTTTATCGTGAGCACATCATCAAGGGGGGGCAAGCTTTTGATGTTGTTGCCTTGGCAATGTTGCGCAACGAATGGGAATCCAGGAAACCGCAGATAGAAGAACGCTTGCGTAGGAAAGGGTTATTGTAGCAGTTTGTTGACTCCATAGGATGATGGGAACAGCCAAACGAGTCATTTCCAAGGAATGGAGAGTATCCATGATACCGAAATTGGGCGAGACGGCCTCACTGGCCAGAACTATTACAGAGATCGATGTTCAGCAATTTGCTGAACTGGTGGGAGATAATAACCCGGTTCATGTAGATGATGCGTTTGCAAGCAAGACGCGATTTGGGCGTCGGATTGCGCACGGCATGTGGGGAGTATCGCTTATCTCAGCAGTGCTTGGAACGCGACTGCCGGGCCCTGGAACTATTTATCTTAGCCAGACCATTCAGTTTCTAGCTCCTATATACCTTGGCGATACGGTGACGGCCCAAGTTACTGTTGCAAAAGTGCGCGACGATAAGCCGATCGTGACACTTGAAACGCTCTGTCAGAATCAGAATGGTGAAGTGGTAGTAAAGGGTGAGGCTGTGGTCCTGGTGGAGGATATTGGATGAGCCAGAGAACTGAAATCGTTTGGAGTGGCAGGAGGTAGCTGTGGCCCAACGGTATGTAGAGATCAACGGAAGCAAGATCGGCGTTGGTCAACCGACTTATGTTGTAGCTGAACTGTCTGCTAATCACCGACAGGAATTTACCGAGGCTGTAACGTTGATCGAAGCAGCCAAAAACGCCGGTGCAGACGCAATCAAGTTGCAGACCTATACGCCAGACACTATTACCATAAATAGTGATGCTTGGCCGTTTCGTATCGATGGGGGGACTTTGTGGGATGGCAGCACTCTGTATGATCTCTACAGCGAAGCCTACACCCCTTGGGAGTGGCAACCTGAACTCAAGGAAATCGCCAACGACCTGGGACTTGATCTCTTCTCCACTCCGTTTGACAACACCGCCGTGGACTTTCTGGAAGAGATGGAGGTACCGGCCTACAAAATCGCCTCGTTTGAAATCGTGGACTTGCCCCTGATCCGGCAGGTGGCGCAGACGGGCAAACCAATCATTATGTCCACCGGTATGGCAACGCTGGCTGAAATTGACGAAGCGGTGCACACGGCCCGCGAAACAGGCGCGACCCAGGTCGCCTTGCTCAAATGCACCAGTGCGTACCCGGCTCCGCCGGAGGAGATGAACTTGCGTACCATCCCTCATCTGGCACAAGCGTTCGATGTACCAACTGGGCTTTCGGATCACACGCTGGGCATTGCGGTGCCGGTGGCAGCGGTGGCCTTGGGAGCGTGCATCGTCGAGAAGCACTTCACGTTGTCACGCGACATCCCTGGCCCTGACAGTGCCTTTTCGTTGGAGCCACAAGAATTCAAGGTGATGGTGGATGCCATCCGTGTGGCGGAGAAGGCGCTGGGCGAGGTGCGGTATGGGGTAGCGGAGCGCGAGGTCGCCAGCCGGGTCTTTCGCCGTTCGCTGTTTGTGGTGCAGGATGTGAAAGCGGGGGAGGCGTTCACGGAAAAAAATGTGCGTTCCATCCGTCCGGGCTACGGGTTGCATACTCGCTACCTGGGTGAAGTCATTGGACGATATGCCAGTCAGGACATCACGCGTGGCACGCCGCTGACGTGGGATTTGCTGGGTGGGGGCGGTGATGATGTGGGTAGCACATAGTACCATCGTAGCTGGTGACAAGCCGTGGCCCCGTCGTGTGTTCGAAAAGGTCACCACTTGATGTCCCTACGAATGCGTCTGTTTCCAGGGGACTGATGTACCGGCTGGATGAGGGGGCTGCTACTCTTTTTTCATCCTCACTTGCCAGAGGCGCTGCGGGCCATTGCGCGGCGATGGGGGAGTGTGGTGGGAGTGGAGTCGGCGGAGGCGTTTGAGTTAGTGCGGTCTGTCTGGTGAGAAAGGTCTGAGATATGAAGACTTACTCGTTACCTCGTCGGCTTTTGCAGGCTTTACAGGAACTGGCGTGGGAATACCGCCGCGATGGCCTGGAGTTATTCATTTTCGGTTCCTTCGCACGGGGCGACCAGCGTCCTACATCCGACCTGGATATAGGCGTAGAATGGCGCGGGGAACGCAACCCGGAAACTTTCCTGCACCTCTACAGGGATGTGCAGGCGTTACCCACTATCCGGCAGATTGATCTGGTTGATCTCGCCCAGGTGGACCCAGACTTTAGACGAGTGGCCGCCTCGGCCAGAATCTACTTGAAGGAGGCTATCAGCGCTATGAAGAAAGAAGCTTTAAAGAGAGACTTTGACGATATCCTATCGAGATGGGGGGAGGTCTTGAACCAA
>SOHZ01000561.1 GCA_004377365.1 Anaerolineales bacterium
CAGCAAGGTCAGAAAGATGCAGATTTCGGGAAGATAGCGTTTGAACCAGGTCATGTTATTACCTCTGCTTGGGCATATACTTCACTTAATGGTGTGCAGGCGCGACGGTAGTCGTATGTCTCTTCGGCTAAACGACGGCCGTTGGCCGCCAGGCAAGCCGCCAAATTGGCATCCTCCAGCAGATGCAACACTGCGGCCGCGAATTCCTCAGGTGTGTCTCCCACCAGGATGTCCTCGCCTGGTGTGACAGCGATGCCCTCATAACCCAGAGTGGTTGACACAATGGGAAGGCCTTGGGCCATAGCGTTGAGGATTTTCACCCGCATACCGCCACCAGCCCGCAAAGGGACCACCATCAATGCCGCTCTTTGTAAATATGGCGTCGGAACGGGCACATAGCCAGTGACGTTAATGCCCCTCTCGTCCCCTCCCAGGGCGATGATCTCGCGCGGCGGGCGTGAGCCAACCACGTCAAACTGGACACCTGGCTTCCGCTCCCGGATGAGGGGCCACACCTCATGAATGAACCACAGCACGCCGTCAATGTTGGGCGGCCAGTACATCGTGCCGATGTGCAAGACATGAGTAGGGTCTGGCCGCTCGATCAGGGCCACCTCTTCGGTGTCAACGGCGATAGGGATGACTTTGGCATCCACAGGGCATCCAGCCGCCTCCGAGAGCGCAGCTTTATCCTCCTCACTCACCGCCAGGACAGCGTCAAACTGGCGACAGACGCGGCCCTCGTATTCTTTCAGCAGGCGCCAGTCTCGTCCCAACAGTAACTTGCGCAATCCTGGCTTCATTGTCTGCCATAGCCGCTTATACAAAAGCCACAGAGTGTTGTGGGCGTCGAAAACCTTGAAGGCTTCTGACACACGGGTGGCGTACTGGGCCATGTTGAGCTGATCGGCATGGGCCACATCGAAGCGCTGCTCTGCTGCCAGCCAGTCCACTAACTCGCGCATGGCCGCCCGATCGTCTCGCACCATCAGGAAGGGTTGGCCAGTCAAGAGGCTGCGGGTCATGTACCAGGCATCGCCTGCCGCGCCTCGGGTCATCGGCACAGTGTGGACGGCCCGGCAGCAGCGTTGGAGGTGGGGCACATCGGCAGACTGATCGCCGCGCACGAAGGAGACCAGGGTCACCTCGTGATGTTGGGCCAGATATTTGAGTACGTTCCAGGTCTTCACCTTGGGTCCGCTGTCAGGTGGGTAGGGCAGGACTTGGGTGAGAAGTAGCACGTTCATCCTTGCTCATACCCCCCGGAGCATGGTGTTCAGTTCACGCAGGCCAACTACTGTACGTCCACAACGGCTTCCGGTCAACCATCGCAGAGGCCGGTGCCAGACGCTCTTGACGAAAGTGAAAGCATAAACAAGAGCCTTCAAGTAAATTGCCTGACCACCGCCATAGTGTTTGCGGAAGAAGCGAATTCTGCTGCGGTACAACTCGGCCTCCATACGGTTCTCGCGTTGACGGCTGCTCCCCCCGCCATGGTGGATGACCCGTACTTCGGGTAGATACCACACTTCCCAGCCAGCTTGTTTCATGCGATAACACCAGTCCACTTCCTCGGCATACATGAAGAAACCTTCGTCTAGTCCTCCCACTTGCTCCACTGCCTCACGACGAACCAACAGGCAGGCCCCCTCAATGTAGTCCACCCGCTGTGGTCCCTTCTCGACCTCTGGTCCATAGCTGGGGTAACTGGGGCGCAGTAACGCCCGGCCTAAGCTGCTGAGTATGAGAAATTCGCGCCACAGAGTGGGAAAATCGGTGTGCGATGCCTGGAAGCTGCCGTCAGGGTTAAGTAGATGCCCGCCTGCAGCTCCGGCTGTAGAATGGGCGTCCATGAAGCAGACCAGCGCGTCCAGTGCACCAGGCTGTACTTCAGTGTCGCTGTTCAGCAGGAGAACGTAGCGACCGTAACTGACTGCTAAAGCTTGGTTGTTGGCTTGTGTGAAGCCCACATTTTGCTGATTCTCTATAAACCTGACCGTGGGGTACTGTGTGTGAACCATGTTCACACTACCATCTGTCGAGTTGTTGTCTACCACGATGATCTCGTAAGCGGAGGTCCAAACAGTTTGGAAGATAGAATCCAGACATTTTGCCAGCAGGTCACGGGTGTTCCAGTTTACAATGATGATGGAGAGGTCAATAGGTTCCTTGGCGTAAGCAGTTTGCTCAGACATG
>SOHZ01000350.1 GCA_004377365.1 Anaerolineales bacterium
GCTCCGTCAACTCTTCCTCACGGAAGGTAGCCACCGGCACCTCTTCTTCCAGGCTCCGCCCCGGGTGATAGTCAAAGATGGCCTGCGTCTCCTGTCCCACAGCCCGGAAGATGAGGGCCACTGGCAATTCGCTGGGACAGGCACTCTCGCACATCCCACAGCCGACACAAGAGGTCGCCATGTGGTTGAGACGGGTCAGGTGGAAAAGCAGAGTGTCGGTCGGCAGGCGAATAGATCCTTTGCGTTCGGCCCAGCGGAAGTATTGAGGCGAAACGTGGTCAAATGTGGGGGTGCGGAAGATGCACTCCTTGCAATAGCAGATGGGACAGGCTCCCATGCAGTTGTAGCAACGGATGCAGGTCGAGAACTCGGCCAAAAGATCATCCATGCCGGTGACCCGTTCACGGAAGGCGGCCAACACCCTGTCGCGCTCCGCCGTCCGTTCGGCAATCAAACGCTCCATGACCTCTTTTCGCCTGGCAGACAAGTTGCCAACTTGTCCTACATTTGCTTCCAGACCCAGTTTTTCGGCCAGAGCGTCGCTGGCTTCGACTAGAACCTGCTGGCTGGGGTCCAAACCGAGGAGGCCAATGGTGATAGCGGGACGGTATACGTCCGGGCCGCCGGGGACTGGTTTCTCGCACATGCGGCAGGCGGCTCGGAACTGATAGCCCTCATGAGCGGTCAGTTGGCCCTCGGCAGCCCCCGCTAATATCTCCGCCGTGGGATCAACCCTGGCCTCGATCAGCCTGGCATAGTCTGTCACCTCGTAGGTGCCCAGGCAGTCCACGCCGATGAGGATCACGTTGTCCAGGCTGGCCTGTTGTAGCTTGACCAACTCGATGACCGCCCGCAGCTCACACGAGCGCAGCACGGCCGCCAGGCGCTCGCTATGCTCTGTGGCCGTCACGTTCGACACCGCCTTGGCAGCGATGACCGGCATCACCGGAGCGATGGGATCAACCCCAGCCAACTTGTTTGGATCTCTTATCAAGGTGGGTACCACGTTGTCGCCGGTCGGCAACTTTTGAGGGACCAGCAAAGCATCAACAATGTCCTCAGTCAGCAACCGGCTGAGGAACCTCTGCAACGTTCCCAGGGTATCGCCCTCAGCGACTTCAAGATAGGCTGTAACGCTCATACGGCTCCTACTCCCTTCAGTGGATTGGGTCCCAGTTCTTTCAATTTGGCGACCATCTCGGTCACAGTGTCGGCGAAGTAGCGGCCTTCGCTGGCGCTGATCCAGCGCAGCCAGACCCGCTCTGGCTCAAAGCCCATCTGTTTCAGGATACTCTGAAGGATGGCTATCCGGCGGCGGGCTTTGTAGTTGCCGCTCTGGTAATGGCAGTCTCCGGGATGGCAGCCGCCGATGAGTACCCCATCGGCTCCTTCCAGCAAAGCTTTGATGACATAGACTGGGTCCAGCGCCCCACTGCACATCAGGCGTATGACGCGGATGTTGGGGGGATACTGGATGCGCGAAGTGCCGGCCAAATCGGCCCCGGCATAAGTACACCAATTGCAGAAGAAGCCGATAATGCGGGGTTCGAAATCATCCATGTAATTTCTCCTTATATTGCTGCATCAATCATGGCCATCAGTTGTCGTGGTTCAAAGGCCTTTTGCTGGGTAGCTTTGTTGGGGCAGACCATCGCACAGTTGCCGCAGCCCTGGCACAGGACGTCTATCACTCGCGCCACCCGGCTCTCATAGTCCATGACCCGCGCTCCGTAGGGACAGATGGACACGCACAGCCCGCAAAAGCTGCATAAACGCTCGTTGACGGTCACTACCTCCAGCTTGTCCGTCAACTCGGCCGGGGCCAGGAGTGCGGCGGCCCGCATGGCTGCGCCACTGGCTTGAGCGATGGTCTCGTCCAGGAAGCGGGGGCTGTGGGCCAACCCGCTGAGAAAGATGCCAGCCCTGGTGAAATCCAGAGGGCGCATCTTGGGATGGTCCTCCTGGAAGAAGCCATCCTCGTTCAGCGGGACTTCCAGGACCTTGGCCAGAGCCTGGTTGCTGTTGGGGGCTATGCCAACACTCAGCACCACAAGATCGGCGTCCAGGGCCAGCTCCCCTTTCAAAATGGGGTCGGTCACCTGTACCTGTAGACGGTCTTCGTCGGCGCTTACCTGGGGTTTGTCTGGCAATTCGTAGCGGATAAAGGCCACTCCCTTGTCGCGGGCTTGCTGGTAATATTGCTCTCGGAAGCCATAGGTGCGCACTTCCCGATACAGGATGTAGACATCCGTTTCGGGGCTTTGTTCTTTGATCTTCAGAGCGTTCTTGATAGCCTGGGTGCAGCAGATGCGACTGCAATAGGGCCTCTCGGGCTCCCGCGAACCTACGCATTGGATCATCACTACGCTGGAAGGGGCCTTTTGCCCCTCAGCCAATCTCTGTTCGAGCTCGCGCTGGGTGATCACCCGTGGGTCCTGACCGTAGAGATATTCTTGCGGCTTGGCCTCCTGCCCCCCGGTGGCGACGATGACCGCCCCGTGCTCCAGTTCCACTTCCTCTCCGTCGGCCAGCCTCACCACCGAGTGGTAGTTGCCTTTGCTGCCTTCCAGCTTCTTGACCTCGGCCTGGCGATGGACGTTGATCAAATCATTGTCCTCGACCTGGGCTATCGTGGATTCGAGGAAGGCCTGCGGATCGGCTTCGGGACCGAAGAGATAGTGGAGGTGACGCAATTGCCCGCCCAACTCGCTCTCCCGCTCCACCAGATCCACAGCGATGCCCTGCCCGGCCAGATTCAGAGCAGCCATCATGCCCGCCAGCCCTCCGCCGATAACCAGAACCCGCTGCTGAACCGGTTGAGCCGTCTTGGCTCCCAGGGTCTCCAGGCCCCTCATCTCAGCCAGCTTGGCTACGGCCATCGCTACCAGGTTCTGGGCTTTGGCTGTGGCTGCATCGGGGTCATCGTGGACGTAGGCGCACTGCTCGCGCAGGTTGGCCCGCTCCATGAGGCGAGAGTCAAGTCCAGCCCTGGCCATCAATCCCTCGAACTCGGCGGTGTAGAGGCGTGACGAGCAGCCAGCGATCACCACCCGGTTAAGCTGACCGTCAGCGATGGCTTTTTCTATCGCAGCCTGTCCTTCAGGGATACAGGCGTCCTCCACCACCTGAGCCAGAGCCACACCCCACAATCTCTGAGCGTGAGTGGCTACCTGGGCCGTGTCAATCAGGCCGTCGAGCCCGCCGTTGCAATGACAGACGAACACTCCCACGCGGGGCTCCTCGTCGGACACATCCCGCTGGGGCATGGACACCTCTACCGGCCGTTTTTTCGTCTCCTTGCCTTTTGCCAGCAGCCGTGCCACCTCTCCTGCGGCTGCAGCCGCTTCTATCACCGTTTCGGGGACATCCTTAGGCTCGCGGAAGGCCCCGCCGACAAAGATGCCCGGCCGCGAAGCCAGGGTTGGGGTGAAATCGCCGGTCACGGCAAAGCCGTACTCGTTCTGCTCGATGCCCAGTGCCTGGCCCAACTTCTGAGATCCCTCCGGAGGCGCAAAACCTACGGAGAGGACGACCATGTCAAAGTCCTCTTCTCGCAAGCTGCCATCCTCGCCCACATAATTTAGGCACAAGTTGCGGCTCTGCTGATATTGGTGGATAGATGAAACCATGCTGCGCTGGTAGATGACACCCGGCAGGTTCTGCACCTCGTCAAAGTACCGCTCGAAATCCTTGCCGAAGGCCCGGATGTCCATGTAGAAGACGGTTATCTCCAGGTCGGGGTCCAGTTTCTTGGCCACGCTCACCTGCTTGGCCGTATACATGCAGCACACGGAAGAGCAATAGCCCGCGCCGCAGTTGTTATCCCGTGAGCCGACGCAGTGGATGAAAGCCAGACGGCGGGGTGGCTTGCCGTCGGAAGGGCGCTTCAGCCGCGCCTGGGTGGAACCGGCCAGGCTGACCATACGCTCGAACTCGATGCTGGACAGGACGTTGTCGTAAAACCCATAGCCGAACTCGCCCTTGATGCGGGCGTCAAAGGGCACGAACCCCGGACTGAGGAGGACGGCCCCTACCTCGATTTCAGAACGGCCCTCCTGCATGTACAGGTCAATAGCATCGGTGGGGCAGACCTCGATGCACTGGCCGCAGCGGGTACAATACTCCATGTCTATGACGTAGGTGTCCGGCATGGCCCGGGTCGGCGGACGGTAGATGGCCTTTTGCGGAGCTAGTGCGCTCTCGTAAGGGTGAGGCCGTTCCTCGGGGCAGACCTCGACGCACAGCCCACAGTTGTTACACTTTTCCATATCCACGTAGCGGGGCTTACGACGGATGGTGGCGGTGAAGGCTCCGGGCTTGCCGCTGAGGGATTCCAATTCGGCGTAGGAAAGGATTTCGATGTTACGATGCAGGCTACATTCTATGGGAGGACAGTAGGCTGGTTGGTTGGGCAGCATGATGCAAATGCCACAGGAATCGGTGGGAAAGGTCACATCCAACAGATGCATGGAGCCGCCTATCCCTGGTGCACTATCCAGCAGATACACTTGATGCCCTACCTCGGCCAACAACAAAGCCGCTTCCATCCCGCCGATGCCCGCGCCTACCACGAAGACGGCGCCATTTCCATTTGGGCTTGGCGCAAGGTTATTGATATCTGTCATGAACGCTCTCCCTCTATACATCATGGGCAAATTCAAACAGCAGCAGATCTAAGCTGTCACAGCTTCAGTCAAAGAGAAGACGGATGTAGTCGCCAGCAGTTCTTTTGACAAACTGTTTTCTTTGTGTTATTATATAATTAGATGGCGAAGTAATGCCGGAGGTCGGTTGGTCAACCTTCGCGGTTGTCCACTTGAAGCTGAGGGCCCAGAGGCTTCTAAAGTAGCCCCTTCGGTTTTTGCCATCTTTTTTGTCAACTCGGTTTCACTGACGTTGCCTCTCATACCACTCCCTCTTCAAATCCTTCCAGGAACGCAACTGATCGCTGATAAAGCGTTCCCGAATGAATTCATAGAAGATTGCTTCTCTCCCTATACGTTTGTAGAACACAGCGCCAGCTACAAAATCGGCCAGTTGCACGTAAGGGTTCTTCTTGCTATCCACATACCTGGGTACTACGTCGAGATCAAGCGTAGCCTGCACAAGCCCGTTCAGTTCATCTCGCTTCTTTGGGCGTGTAAAGTGTGAATCAATAACCAACTCGACTTCCTCGCCTTTGGCAATGCACATTTCCAACAGACTGCACAAAACGATGCCATAGTTCTCAGGGGTATCAGCGATCTTCTGAGGCCCCTTATAGATGCTCGATGCGAAGAGAGCGACATCTTCCTTGGCCAAAGCAGCCAAGACGGCAACTTTGCCCCTCTCCGTCGTGGTATTAAACTTGAACTCAGATGTTCCTGCATATTGGGGGCTGCGCCACCGAATGCCCCGCATGGCGCGTCGCGTAAGCCACTGTAAGGGATGGGGGTTGTTCGCTCTCACTGCCGCCATCGTTACGATAGGGTCATAAGGATTGGGCAATGAGCCACTTTCGTCAACGTAAATGTGCACCCGATTCGCCAATGTACAACCCCTGCTGACGCCAAGGTTATTGACGCCGTTATTCCTCCTCGTTTTGTTGGGAAGCAGGTCTCCATGGAAGGTGTGGATACTTCTTTTTGATTTTGGCCAGGTCTTCCAATAGCTCTAAAAAGTAAGCCCTTATCTTTGCAACATGATCTTCTTCAGAAAGAAAGTCTCGTAAACTACGCTCACAAATAACACCGGCCCATGCAGTCGGATCATCGAGGTTATATGAACTCCAGCTAGGACGCTGGCTAATCTTCTGCATAGCCTTGATGATCTCCTGTCTACTCTTTGAGTTTGGAGGTACTTCGATGTGTATTCCCACAGTTGGATAGTCTGTGACGTTGTCGCCCCACATGCAATAGCCCAACCCACACCACCAGCCATCTAACCAAGCGGTCAGTAAGTATCTACTACTCCACTGCAGGTGGCTGTACGGGCGAGAACGAGGAACGGAACCTAATAATACATCCCCGAATTTCGACTTGACGTCCCCTCCCATTGTCTCGTCCATTAAACTGAGTGCGTTAGGTAAATTAGACAGAGTCAAAACATCAATAGCAGTAAACTGATTGCTCTGTGCCATACGCTTCTCCTCCATAAATTTGACAATCTCATTAACGAGCATTTCAGTGGACACATCGCGTGGCCGTGATTGCAGAAAATTGTAAAACATATACCAGCGCAACTGTTTGAAACGTACTGCTGATTCGATCCCCTGGAGAACTGAATTTTCATCTTTCGGGTCATCATCGCGAGTGATGTAGAGCAGAATTCTTTCCCTGATGTCCTCCTTTGCGGCCAGAATCTCGGCATATCTTCTTAGTTGATCAGGCATCTCGCGAGAGGAAATTTTTGACTCGATTGCAATCCAGTCAGAACAACTGCCGTCTGACAGCTCAATCAAGATGTCAAAGCGGGTGCCGACAGAATGATGCTCAAGTGGCTCAAATTCCGATTGGGTCGAAACATGAACCTCCGTATAGCGACCTGTATCCAGTAGATTGAGATGCTCTATCCAGGAGAAGAGAGTCTCATGGGACACGCTGAACAGGTGTGCAACAATCTCGGTAAAGAAGTCCTCCAAGTTAAGCTTGAGCAAACGGCTAAAAAGTCCCATGCCGTATGATTCCTCACTTCGTGAACCTCATAACAGCCCAATTGATTTGGGTGCAATCGCTCTCATCTCCCAGCGAGAAATCTGCCCCACTTATGCCAGATTT
>SOHZ01000071.1 GCA_004377365.1 Anaerolineales bacterium
ATACCCATGCTGGTTGCCCTCGGGAACGACCACCTTGAAGTCAACGAGGACCTCCAATTGGGCCTCGGGAGCCAGAGGCTCCGCCAGAATCACCTTGATGGCCGTATCACTCAGTTCATAGGTCACCTCGGGCTCCTGCCCGTTGACAAGGATGCCTTCGACGCTCAGCCGGCCTCCGTGGTCAGGGGTGTTGGGGAAGAGGCGGAGGTAGATCTCGCCAAGCTCGACCATCTCGTTGTTCGTGTAAAGCAACCGCTGGCTGCCCGTCAGGGTCAGGGTCTCCATGTCAACGACCAGGTCAATGTGGTATTGGGTGGGGTCGTCCAGTTGGGCGATGTCGCCAGCGAACTGGGGGAGCAAGGCTGCCTCGTAGAGTGTAAGATCATCCCAATCGGCTACCGGAGTAGGCATAACCGCCGTCGGCGTTGGTGAGGCCGGTTGGGGAGCGGTGGTCGGGGTTGGGTTGAGGGTGGGTTTCGGCGTCGGTGTAGGGGTGGGCTCGGCTGTCGGCGTCGGTGTGGGGCTGGGTCCACAACTGGCGACCAGGAGGAGCAGGATCGCAAGTAGGGTGATGAGTTTCTTGGTCGTCATGGTGATCTCCATAATTTCAGTATGCGGTGCTGGTACACGCTGGCGGAAATGTTCAAGCGGTTGGAACGATAGCATCCTGAGTGGCCGCAGGCGTATCGAAGGGTGCGGCTTAAACACCGATTCGTTGCAAAGACGCATCCCCTTCGACTGGCTCAGGACAAGCTTCGATACGGCTTCCACTACGCCCTTCGACAA
The DNA here is from genome assembly GCA_004377365.1 of Anaerolineales bacterium. GTDB lineage: Bacteria > Chloroflexota > Anaerolineae > E26-bin7 > E26-bin7 > E26-bin7. The sequence goes on from SOHZ01000071.1 coordinate 787, forward strand.
GCCCTTCGACAAGCCCTTCGACAAGCTCAGGACGTGGCTCAGGACGTGGCTCAGGACGCAGTTCCGGCCTACTCAGGATGCTTACCCTGATGGCCGGTGGTTTAAATGCTATCTGACCGTCAGGACCCATTCCAGGTAGATGGGGTCCAGGTCTTGCCCCGAGACGGCCTCGGCCAGGCGCAGGAAATCGGCCGGTGTCGCGATGCCGTGCTTGTATTGTTGCAAGTACTCCCGCATGATGGCCAGATAGACCTGGTCGCCCACCGCCTGGTGGAGAGCGTGGAAGAAGAGGGCCCCTTTGGCGTAAACGATGTACTCGTAGTTTTCCTCGGAAAAGGCCAGGGAGGATTGATCAGCGGCAGCATCCAGGCCCTTGCCAACAGCCACCTGGTAGGGGATCAGCCAGCGGCTCTCCACAAGTTCGTCGGCTGCGTCCCCACTGTGAATCATCTGGTTGTAGACGTAGACCGAGTATTCGGTCAAGCCCTCGTCCAGCCAGGGGTGATTGACCGCATCGTTGCCCACCAGGCTGTACCACCACTGGTGGCCCACCTCGTGCACCACCAGGAACTCCCGAGCGTCGGCCCGTTTGCGGTAGAGGTCGGTCCCGATGAGGATCAGGCCCGGGTACTCCATGGCGCTGTTGCCCAGCGGCGCTTCGACCACGTCGAACTCGGCGAAGGGATAGGGGCCGAAAGCGTCGCTGTAGGCCCGCAGGGCGGCCGCGGCGTGTTGGAGGACCGCCTGGCCGCTGGATGCGTCCGGTGGCAGGTAGTAAGAGTTGACCGTGGTGCTATAAGCCGTGGTGCTGGCGACCTGGAACTCGCGGCTCATCATCAGACTAAAGTCGCGCATGGGGCCGCCCACACAATATACCGTCTGGGTGCCATCGTCGGGGTTCGGTTGCGTTTCAAGGGCCGAGCCAGAGGTGACGACCATCATATCCAACGGGGCGGTGATGCTTACCTCGTAGAGGGCCACCTCGCTGAAGACGGCGTCAGAGAACTCGGGGGCTACGTCCAGGTGCCAGCCAGCGGCCTCGTGGACGGCCAGCATGGGGTAAAAGTTGGGCAGGCTCAGGATGCCCTGGCTCAGGCCGAACAGGTGGGGCTCATCGTCTTCGGCGTGGGGGACCTGGACGGTGAAATCGAGTTCTATCTGTAGCTTTTCCCCAGGCAGGAGGGAGGGTGTCAGAGGCAACTTGAGGGCGGTGTTCCCGGCTTCGTAGGTGAAGAGCGTATCGCGAGCACCAACGATTGCTCTCTGAACCTGCATCTGGCCGCCGAATTGGGGCAGATTGGGGTAGAGACGGAAGTAGACTTCGCCCAGCTTATTGCCTTCGTTGTTGGTGTAGAACACCTGCTGGCGGCCGGTCAGGGTGAGCGCCTCAGCATCGAGGCGGACGGTGATGCGGTAGCGGGGGATCTCTCCCAGAGGGGCGATGTCGCCCTGGGAGGCGGGGAGGAGCGACTGTTTGTAGGGGGCGAGGTGGTCTCCTGTGGCCTGCTCCGGCTCGATACAGCTCATCAGCAATGGCAGCAGGATGAATGTCAAGAACAAAGTTGCTCGTTTCATCTCTCAAGAGCTGATCGCCCAGGCAATAGCGTTAATCAGGCCAGAGGAGTGATTGAACACGTCGGTCCGACTCGTAGTACCTGATGCGGTTCGGAGCCAAGCGAATGATCTTTCCCATCCGCAATGCTTTGGTCTCGAAAGTAGGCAGGCGGAAGAAACGACGAGGGAAGGTAGGTTTTCGTCAACGATGATCATGGATTACGCCATAGCGGGTTGAAGTATCTCTGCCGATTGGACGAGGGCCTGGTCGGCGAGACGGATGGCCTCCCGCACAGCCTCAGGTGTAAGCCGACTGAGGGCATAGGCCTGAACGACTTGTTCAATGGTTTCACCTGAGGCAATTAATGCTAGAATTGCGCTCACTTCCAGGCGTGTATATTTGAAGGTCGGTCGCCCGCCACATACTCCTGGTGCGGAGACGACGTACCTGCCAAGGGGGTAGTATTCGTAGAGTTCACCCCCATACATCTCCCGCACAAGTTCCGCTTTGGATGATTGGGGTCTGGCTATTCTCGGATGGGTCGGTTGCATTTTAGATACTCCTCGACTTTGCCCCCCTTGCCAACCTGGCTCTGGTCAATGTGCTGGATGCTGCGCTGCTAACCTCTCTCATCTCTGCTCCCATTGTACCACATCATCCATCGAGTCGCAAATTGACTTCTCTGTTCTCCCCATCTGCTCATCCGCTATTGATCTATGCTGCTACCTCGATGAAATCGGGGCAGTTTGGGGTAGGGGCGGAAGGAAGCCCGAGGCTGAAGCCATCGGGCTAAAAGGGCAAAGCCCTTCGGGCTGGTGATCCGCAGCCCCGCAGGGGCTTCGCTCTCTCAGCCCCACGCTCTTGCTGCCCTCGTTGTTGGTGTAGGGCACCTGCTGGCGATCGGTCAGGGTAAGCGCCTCGGCGTCGAGGCGGACGGTGATGCGATAGCGGGGGATCTCTCCCAGAGGGGCGATGTCTCCCTGAAAGGTGGGGAGGAGGGATTGCTTGTAGGGGGCGAGGGGTTCCCCTGCACCCCACTATGTCGCAAAGCTGGGGGCTCTACTTGACTTGGTGGTGGTATAGCACAATTGCTCTATCAGGTCAGGTGTGGTATAATGGTAAATGGCGAAAGGTGCTGCGGGCAGGACTTTCAACCGTCGCCCCGTTTGCGGACGTTTCCATCTATAAGCTGTTAAGCAACACATCTGTCACAAAAAAGGTATTGGGCAGCAACAGGACATGAACATGCGTATTTCGTGAGGCGATGATGACAATCAAGGTTTTCATCAGCCACGCAGCGGCTGACGAAAAACTCGCTAAAGCTCTCGTTGATTTTCTATTCTCCTGCATGCACCTCGATGACGAGAAAGTCCGCTGTACGTCTGTGCCGGGTCACAAACTGCCGGTTGGGAGCGACGTAGCGAAAACCCTGCGCGACGAGCTTGGAGAGTCATCTGTAGTTATTGGTTTGCTCACACCCAGGTCCCTTCACTCTAGTTGGGTACTTTTCGAACTAGGAGCAGCCTGGGGGTCGCACAAGAACATCAAGCCTCTACTTTCCGATGATATAGATTTCTCTGACCTCCCTGGACCTCTTTCTGGGCACCACGCAGTGCGCCTCTCGGACGTGAATGGCCTCATACAACTAATGGATGAAGTTCGCCGGATCGTCGGGGTTCGCGAACGTAGTGCAGCAAAGGTACATGCCGCAGCCGAAAAGCTCACAGAGGTTCACTCTCAAATCCAAGCAGCCGTACTGAAAGCAACGTCCCCAAAGCCTGCAACGACAAGGGTCAAGGAACCAACCATAAGTGGCATGCCTTTCTCGGAACTGGTGCGCGTGCTCGCAGCAGAGGAAATCACCGTGCCTGCACACATAGCTGGCACCGACAGTGACCGGACCATTTCGCTCTTGAAGGCGCTAATCCATTACTGTGATAGTCTAGCTGGTGGCGTTCGCAGTATCTCGGACCCGAACGAGGACCAAGGATTTCTGTACTACTACGTAGCTCTCAAGCTATTGCCGTTTCAGCTCGTTAAATACGACAAACTTCCCGCGTCCGTGCACTGGCGACGGATTGTATTGAGCGCGAATGGTCTGAAATTCGTCTCACATTTCAAACGCCTTCGCGCTGCGCTAAGAACGGACGACCGCAACAAATGATCACGTGCAAGCAAACTCTGCCCAACGAGGGACAGCAGCACACCTCATCTCGCTTCGCTTGGCTCTGAGTCCCAGATCGTTACCCAGCTCGCCCAGAGAACTACCGCCTATCATTTTTATGGCAACGGTGGTAGTTTGAGCAATTATGCCATGGGTTAGGGGGAAATGCAAGGGGTGAGATGGGCCGTCCTGATCGCAGGGCGGCTTTTCTTCTAGCGCAGGGAGAATAACAAAGGCCGTACCACGCGCATGGTGCGGCCTTTGTTGTTAACTTAAGATAAGTGCCCCAAGGGCTCCCCTGCACCCCACTATGTCGCAAAGCTGGGGGCCTTGCTCGACCTGGTGGTAGTATAGCACAATTGACCCATCAGTCAACTGAAACTGCACCATAAGCCGCTCCCTCTGTGCTCGGTCGTAAGGAACCCTATCGGTTCCTTGTCCTGAGATTCGTGAAGGTGCGCTACTTGGTTGGTAAGTGCTAAATCTCAATTCTTCACGAAATTGGGTCTTTACAATTCAAGGAAATGTGGTATAATTATAATGTGGCATTGCAGATGGTGTGTTATGGGGGAGGTATGATGCGACAGAAGACAAGTCCGCGTCCAACGAGAACAATATCTAAGCCTGAAGAAATTCCCGAACTCCTCTCGGAGGTCATAAATACTAGACTAGAAGAAGATGAGGTTATTTGCGCTTTAGCGAACGAACAAAATGTAGCTCTAATAGCATTTATAGCGCCTTACGTTGGCGTGAGAATATCGCCAATCGAAGAAGCGCGGGCTTCTATAGGCCTGCCTGATGAGTTCGGCATGGAAGCACTCGTTAGGGAGCTGGAAGCGGCTAAAATCCGCAAGGCATATCTTCTCGTAAACAGTCTAGGCGGCGCTATGGCCTCCTCCTACAAGATTGCCAGGGCCGTCCGAATATACCTTGAGGAGATTATTACCTTCGTGCCGCACATTGCCGCCAGCGGTGGGACTCTCTTGGCTCTGACTGGAAACGAGATAGTTATGGGCCCAATGAGCCATATTACTCCTCTTGATGTTCAAATCCGTTACAAGGAAACGATGGTCTCTGCATCTTCTTTTATGCACTTTTTCACACGTGTGTCGGGATGGTTTGAGAAAGTTACTCCAGAAGAGGCTCCCTATCCCAGGAGGGCACTGGCCGATAAACTTGATCCTCTTATCATGGAAGGATGGAGCGGGTTGACAACCACAATGAGTGATTATGTTGAAGAGATACTCGACCTAGCTGGGTACGAGGAAAGCGCGAAAATTGCTCGGCGACTCGTCATTGGATTCCCATCCCACGATTATGTTATTACCCCCGAAAAGGCAGAGGATATCGGCTTAAATGTAAAGCCCTTATCGGATTTCCAGCGAATATGGGACGTAATGCGCTACTGGCTAAGCAAGTATATATTTGAACAGGAAATAATGCACTGTATTCGCTATGCACTGCCAAAGCCAACTAGCCAAGCTCGACAATTATCAGAGAAGGAGACGAATGATGAAGAGAAAGAGTGATTTGCAGGTTGCGTTGAATACTTGGGGACCTATCAAGATGACCATTGATAAACAGATACAAGAGTCGTGGAGTAAGATAAGCTGGGAGTCCCTCCACAAGACCTTTATTGCACTCCAACAGAGTGGAACTCCTACCAAGGCATATTCTCAACGAGACGACGTCGATGAATCCACGTCCACTTGTGGCTGACGTGGTAAACCATCGAATCCTTAGCTGAAATACCCCTCGCTGCAGAGTAACCCGTAGCCGTCCTGTGATCAGGACGGCTTTGCTTTTGGCCCAGGGGAAAAGGCCGTACCACGCGTGTGGTGCCGGCCTGTGTTCGTTACTTTGCAATCAGTTATTTGTGACATAGACGGGGGCAGGGGTTCCCCTGCACCCCACTATGTCGCAAAACTGGAGGCTCTGCTCGACCTGATGGCAGTATAGACAATTGACCCGTTTAGTCAATTGAAAGTTGCTACCCCTCTTGAAAACCTAGAGCAGGTGTGGTATAATGGTAAATGGCGAAAGGTGCTAATGGTACTCCCTCGAAATTGCCCCCAGAACTAGGGGAGGGTGAAAACATGAAAGAAGAGATGAACACAACGAAACCAGCAAGAGCTAAAGATTTAGCAAGTCTGCTCCGTAATCCCCTTGTTATTTTTGGCCTGATTCTCCTGGCCGGTGATGGTCCCCTTCTAATTGCTTA